>JAOUGY010000010.1 GCA_029865445.1 Acidimicrobiia bacterium
TGTGGCGGTTGCTGTGGTTCATCTCTCCTCGCAGCAGATGGAGCTGCTCGACGATGCCGGCGGGGTGGTGTACCGCTTCCCCATCTCGTCCGGGCGGGACGGGCTGACCCCGGTAGGGAGCTTCAAAGTGCAGAGCAAGTCCGAGCTGGCGTACTCGGCGACCGATTATCCGAACATCACCATGCAATGGATGACCCGATTCAACGGCGGCATCGGCTTCCACGGAATCCCGGTGAAGAACGGTGAACAGCTCGACACCCCGCTGGGTCAGCAGCCGGTCAGCGCCGGGTGTATCCGCATGGACGATGCGGATGCCAAGATCGTGTTCGACATGCTCCCGGTCGGAGCAGATGTCATCGTGCAAGCCTGAATACTGCGGGCGGCGGGCGGGTGCCTGGTCACCGCAGGGCGTCCTCGCCTCCAGAATCGACTTGCCAGGCCCAACCACCCAAGCTCCTCTGAGGGCAGTCGATCGAAAGCCACCACGCCGATCACCTCGGACCTGATCGCGCCTGCGCTCAGACGTCGCGTTGGATGACGATGCTTCCGCCGGCGATGGCCGCTTGGTGGGCCGCATGGTCGAGTTCGTTGAGATCTGCGTAGCTGGAGGAGAACTCGGCGATCGCCTGGTCGAAGGTGTCGGTCTTGCCCAGGTAACCGGCGATCATCGTCGCATCCCCAGCTCGGGCATGGGCGAGCGCCAGGGCCGATCCGCAGAGCCACCCGTACCGCCGCAGGCCGTTGGCCCCCATGCCGTCGACTTCCAACGACCCTTTTCCATCCCAGAGCTGCCGGAAGTAGAAGAAGTTGGTCTCGCCGGTTGCCCGATCTTCGTACCGTGCCCACCCGAGAAGGATGTCGCCCATGGTCTGCATCAACCGCTGCCCGACCACCACACGCTCGCCCGGCTCGAACTGGCTGGCGCCGAGATGCGCTTCGAGCACCGAAGCCGTCGCCTCCTTGAGCTGCATGAAGAGCGGCTCGCCGTCACCGCTCTCGAGGAGCACGATGAAACACCGGGTG
Source organism: Acidimicrobiia bacterium (assembly GCA_029865445.1). GTDB lineage: Bacteria > Actinomycetota > Acidimicrobiia > Spongiisociales > ZC4RG35 > JAOUGY01. The sequence goes on from JAOUGY010000010.1 coordinate 1,024, forward strand.
CCGACGCTACCGACACCGACGACCTTGCGGGCGAGATCGACGACCGTGTACCGGTCGAAGAGTCGACGCCGATACGCCGGAAGCGTTTGCAGATACAGGTCGAAGAACTCGATGATCGTGGGGGTCTGTTCTTCCATCAGCTGTTTGTCGAGGCGGGTGACGACCGGTGGGTCGGGTACGATGACCCGTCGGCCGTCGTCCTCCACCGTCGTCAGCTTGTCAAGGGCCCGCAGATGGTCCTTGCCCGCGGCCTTCGCCGAAACGCTCTCCACCTCCTTTCGCTGCTCTACGTCGGTCGCGAGACCCTTGACCTCGTCGAGTTCCAGTCGGCGATAGTGCACCGCCAGCGGGGCGAGCCTGGACAGCTCGGACACCGTCGTCCGATACCCCTCGACCGAGGCGCGGACGGCGCGATCGATCTTGTTCGCGGACAGCTCGTTGTTGCGGCCGGCGACGGCGACGCTCGCCGCGAGACGCTTGACGTCCCACTCGAAGGGTCCGGGGTGCGTTTCGTCGAAGTCGTTCAGGTCGAACACGAGGCGGCGATCGGGACCGTTGAACAAACCGAAGTTCGAGAGGTGGGCGTCTCCGCACAGCTGCACCGAGATGTCGGTGCTCGGCGTTCTCGCCAGATCGGCCGCCATGATCGCCGCGCCACCCCGATAGAACGTGAATGGCGTGGCGCTCATGCGGCCGTGTCGGATCGGCACCAGCTCCTGAAGCCTCTGCGCATCCTGGGCCATCAGGATGCTGACGGTATCGCCGCGCTCGGCTCGGCCAGGAACCGCAGCATGTGACTCCAGCGGCACCTTGTCGCGCATCGCACGCCCCGCCTCACGCCGGACCTTACGCTCCGGCACATGGGGGCGACCAAGCAGTCCGGTTCGTTCCTGAGTTTTCATCAAATCAGTCTTGCAGGTTCGGGTTCGGTTCGAGTCGACGGCAGTCGACACCGCTGGACGGGCGCGGGCGCCGCATGCCAACGAGAGACCCCGGGCGATTCGCCGGTGCTGGGCACGGGCCTCACACCTCCACGGTTCCGTGTAGGGTCACGGCCCATGTCGATTGCCCGCGCCGCCGACGATCTGGGTTGGCGGCCGCTCATTCCGATCGCAATGGTGATGTTCATCATTGCGTTGGACACGACGATGCTGAACGTGGCGATACCCGACATCGTCAAGGATCTCGACACCACGACCTCGGCTGTCCAGTCCGCTGTGGCACTGTATTCGCTGGTGATGGCGGCGTTGATGGTCGGCGCCGGCCGCCTCGGCGACATCGTCGGATCCAAGAGGTTGTACAGGATCGCTCTCGTGGTCTTCGGCGCGGGGACACTCACGGCCACGCTCGCACCGAACGTGGCCGTCCTGATCTTCGGGTGGTCGTTCCTGGAGGGCGTCGGCGCAGCGGCGCTCATCCCGATTTCGATCGCGATGATCTCGATCAACTACGACGGGAGCCGAAGGGCCGTCGCATTCGGGATCGTCGGGGGATTCCAGGCGGTGGCGGCAGCAACCGGCCCGATCGTCGGCGGCTTCCTCGCCACCAACTTGTCCTGGCGCGTTGCGTTCGGGTTCGAGGCCGTCGTCGTTGTCATCGTGATCGTGCTGTTGAAACATGTCATCGGTGCACCGGCCCGCCCCGAACTGCAACTGGACTGGCGCGGTGTGATGCTCTGGGCGAGTGGTCTGATCTCGATCGTCCTCAGCGTCCTGTTGGCCGGGTACTACGGATGGTGGAGCGCTCGGCGCCCCTTTTCGCTCGGGGGATCGGAGATCCCACTTTGGGGGTTCTCCCCGACGCCCGTTCTTGCCTTGGCGGGTTTGTGCATTCTCGTGGGCTTCGTTCACTGGACGCGGCGCAGGGTCGCACGAGGGGAGGTGCCGCTGTTCTCGTTCGGAACACTCTCCAACGTCAACTACCGGACGGGAATCGCAACCGACGCTCTGGAGTCGCTCCTGATCGCCGGCTTGCTGTTCATCGTCCCCGTCTTCCTGCAGTCGGGGCGGGGATACACCGCCCTGGAGGCCGGGGTCGCGTTGCTCCCCTTCTCGTTCGCCATTCTCGTGGGCGCCCTCGGCCTCCCGAAGCTGGGTGAGGTCCTCTCGCCGAAGCTCGTCATCCAGGTCGGCACCGTCCTCATCGTCGTCGGGCTCATCTGGTACCGGGCTGTCTCGGCGGGAGCCTTCAGCCGCGTCGACTTGACCGGGCCATTCGTCGTCATCGGCCTGGGTATCGGGGGGCTCCTCTCACAGGTGGCCAACGTCACGTTGTCAGGTGTCGCCGACGAGGAGCGGGGCAGTGCCACCGGCGTGTACAACACCGGCAAGGAGCTCGGAACCTCGCTCGGCACCGCAATCATCGGCACGGCCATGCTGGCGTCGTTCTTCTCGTTCTACGTCAACACCTCGGCGCTGGAGATCGGCCAAGATCTGAGTCCCCAACGAGCACGCGTGCTGGCGATCGAACTCGAGGACGCAGAACAGCGACTCGACGATGACCAACTCGTCGAGCTCGTCCAGACCGAGATCCCCCAGTTCACCATCTCCGACATCAACCGCATCGCCGACGACTCCTGGACCCAGGCCAACCGCCGCGCCGTCGAATCCGCACTGGTGGTGGCCGTGCTCACCCTCATCACTTCCACCTTCCTCCAAAGAAGTGACGGCCGCCGGTAACGCGGGTCGCCTCGTCGGACGCGGTCCCGACCCCCGGACCACCGAGGCCGCTCAACCGATACCCGTTCGAGGACGCCCAACTCGTTGGTGCACCCGATCCGCCCGTTGCAGGGTTCCCGGTCTCGTGAAGGCCAAGATCCCGGGAGTGTGTCGGAGGGGCGGGTGGCCCCCTGTGGACCTCAGAGAGCGGGTCATGGGCGTGGGAGTCCGCGAGCCGGAGGACCTCGACCCGAAGCCACCATCCAGCGCTGTCGTATCCTGCTGCGAGCGGACTCCGGCCACCCAGCCTCGCCCGCTGCAGGCCCCGGCATCGGACATCTTCGTCAGGAGCAACGCAATGCTGAACACCGTCAACCAATTCTTCAATCGGGCCGCCGACCATTTGGAACTCAACGAACAACTGCGAGAGATCCTGTTGACACCCAACCGCGTGGTGAAGGTGGACATCGTGACCGACAGCGATGCTGGTGGCTTGCACCATCATCAGGGCTATCGCGTCCAGCACAATGCCGCCCGTGGGCCCATGAAGGGCGGGCTGCGCTACCACCCCAGCATGGACGAAGAACATGCCGCCAGTCTCGCGAGTCTGATGACGTGGAAGACCGCTGTGGTGGATGTCCCCTACGGAGGCGCCAAAGGAGGCATCAATTGCGATCCGGCAAAGCTGAGCGAAGCCGAGCTCTACCGGATCACAACAACGTTCGTCGAGCTGATCAAAGAAATCATCGGTCCAACCATCGACATCCCAGCACCGGACGTGAATACCAATCCCAAGATCATGGGCTGGATCATGGATACGTACTCGAAGTTCTATGGTTTCAGCCCCGGAGTGGTGACCGGTAAGCCTGTTGATCTGTTCGGCTCGCTGGGTCGCGATGAGGCAACCGGCCGAGGAGTGATGTCCGTGCTCGAGGAGTGCCTGAAGGCGGACGGCCGGACACTCGACGATGTGACCGTGGCGATCCAAGGATTCGGCAACGTCGGCAGCCACGCAGCGCGGTTGCTCGCGGACCGAGGCGCCAGGATCGTCGCGGTGTCCGATATCAGCGGCGGCGTCTCCAACGAGGCAGGTCTCGATGTCCCGGCACTGTTGGTGTGGGTGAAGGAACATGGGGTGGTCAGGGGCTTTCCGGAAGCGGACCCGATCGAGGGTGATGCGGTGCTGACGTCGAAAGCCGACGTTTTGATTCCTGCGGCCCTAGAAGAAGCGATAACCGAGGCGAACGCCCACGCCGTGCAGGCGCACATCATCGTCGAGGCCGCCAACGGGCCGCTCACCACGGGAGCACACGACATCCTGATCAACAGGGGCGTCACGGTGATCCCTGACATCCTCGCCAACGCCGGCGGGGTCACAGTCAGCTACTTCGAGTGGAGCCAGAACACGCAGCACTATCGATGGGAAGAAGCCAGAGTGGTCGAAGAGCTCCAAAAGGTGATGCGTAAGGCGTATGACAGCGTTGCGGAACTCGCCGCCCGCGACGGCATAGACCACCGTCGTGCGGCATATGTACTGGCCATAAAGAGGGTGGCGCGCGCCTCTGCATCCCGCCGATCGATCAGCCAGCATCTGCCGCCGAGGCTGCTCGACTGAACGGACTCCACCGTAGGGACGGCGAGGCCCTGGCGTGCCCGCGTTGGAGGCGGAGCCTCGCATTCGGCTGTCCTGGCCGCCGAGGTCCGGCAGATGAGCCAGATTGGATCGAGACCACTGACCCGGCGGCATGGATCAAGAACGCCCAATCTTCGCAGAGACCTGGGTTGCCCGGGAGCCCACGTTCCATCCGGGAACACTCAGCCGATCTGTCGTGCGGTCTGTCTGCCCGATCCTGCCACCCACTGGGTCACCTGAAGACCAAAGGAGAACACGAGGGCCCATCCCAGCCCGGCGACGCCGATCACTGCATAGTCCGAAAGGGTGCCGAGAGGGCGGACCTTGAGGAGTTGTTGAGCCAGCGGAATGTGAGTCGTCACAACGAAGAGGAATCCGGAAACCACCGAGACAACCAGCGGGCGGAGATCGAGTATCTCAGGGGGCTCCAGACCGTTGAAGCGCAACGGTGGGCGGATGAATCCGGCCAGCATCAGTCCGGTCACGATCAGCACATGCGTCAGGGCGGTCTGGGCGTATTCGATCGTGCCACTCGAATGGAGAAAGAACTGATACATGGTGAATCCGACAGCAGTCGTGGCGATGGATGCACCGATCACGAACGTCATCAGGTTGCGGGCTAGATCCTCTCCGGACGGCATCCCACGCGGCGCCCATATCGACAATGCGGTTGCAGGGATCGCCAGTGCGAACACACCGACCATGGTGCCCTCGGACGACGTGTACGGAAACCCGCGCGAGAACAGGCGAACCATGACGATCAGACCGAGCGCGTAGAAGACCTGACTCACATAGAGCTTGAGCACATCCAAGAGGCCGTTGACGATTCTCTGGCCGCGTTCGATGAGCCTCGGGACGACGACCGGTGAATCGTCGACGAGGATCATGTCTGCCAGTGTGAGGGTCGCCGGGGCGCTTCTCTGTCGGACGAGCGTCAGATCGGCCTGCCCCATCGTGGTGATGTCGCTGATGCTGTCCCCGAGGACCGCCACTGTGTGGCCGGCTTCCCGCAAAGACCGCACGATCGAGGCGCCCTGCTCTGGGTTGAGACCTCCGAAGACGGAGTGATCTCTCGCTGCCGTCGACAACTCGGCATCTGTCATTCCTGTCAGCACCTCGCATTCGATCGCCCGGTCCGTCCTCGCCAGCTCGACAGGAACCCCGGCGTCGATGAGCGTCCTCACAACGTCGCGCGCCGGGTCCGACGAGAGGATCTTGACATCGATTCCTTGACTCACGAATGCCTTGGTCGCCTCAACCGCCTCGGGTCTCGCCTGACGCCGCAACTCGACGGTCCCAAGCCGGATCAATCCCGCCGGAAGCGTGGGCCGGCCCGCCGAATCGAACAGCGAGGCCGGCTGCGGGATATGTGCGAGGATCAGTTGAGTCTCCGGGTCTGGCCGCTGGTCACCTTCGGTGCCTGCATCGCTCGGGACATCGGCTCGGCCACCGAGCGACGGGATGCGACCCCTGAGCCGGAACAGGGGTCGGCGCCGCCATCCGTTCCCAGTCGCCGTCTGTTCGGGTCGGTCGTCATCCGGTGACTCGATCGGGCCGTTCTTCGGGGAGACGGGAACGGGTCCGACGTCCCCCGCCTCGTCGTCTCGCTTCGCCTCACGGTCTCGATCCAGCGTGTCGTCGCGACCTCGTTGGGTCAGACGAACGATCGGACCGACGACTCTCGACATCTGCCGGCGCGCCCTGGCCCGGATCGATCGCGACTCCTCCGCCGGATCGGCTGGGAGGCCCGGGGCGGGGCCGGCGAGCGCCGGTTCGAGGATCTCCGGCTCCCCGATGACAAAGACCCCGCGGAGATCAGGGTCATCGAACACCGCGCCGCTCCATCCGTAGGCCGTGATGAAGGGCATCTCGGCGACGACACTCCGACGATTGCCGTCGAGGTTCGACCTCAGCAGTCCACCCAGTGCGCCGGAGGGCAAGGTGCTCTGTGCGTAGTCACCGAGAGTCTGGCGCAGGCGATGGGCCGAGAATGCTTCCTGGCCGGACGGTCCTGGCGCCGGGGACACGTCGATTCTGGTTCCGGTGAGGAGGCTCTCGTGACTGAAGCAGATCACATCGACGTTGGCCAGAACCTCGACGCACCGCGCCCTGGGAACGAGCGCTCCCACCTTGGAGATGTCTGCCGTCGAGGCGGCATAGGTGAGCACGACCATGAAGAAGAGGCTGGCCGGGGCAAGGCTGAGCAGGACGCTCATCGCATTGATGAAGGCATCGGTTGAGTCTGTGGGGTCGAGCCGGAGGTAGCTGATGATCGCGGCGGAGGCGATGACGAGGACGAGAGCCAGCACTGCGGTGAGCACCCGTTTGACGACTCGTTCGATGGGTGTGAGCTGTAGACCCATCTGTTCAGCCTGACGCAGCTGCCTCACCACGCGCCGGTCGACGCCCAGGGTGTCGGCGATGTAGATTCCCTGGCCTCGAAGGCAGAACGAGCCGGCGTAGACCAGGTCGCCCTGGCTCTTCTCGGTCCTCGCTCCGTGTCCGGTCAGCAGTGACTCGTCGAGGATCGGCCGCCCGGGTCCCACGAGGTGGCCGTCTGCAAGGACGACGTCCCCTCGACCGATCACCAGCGCGTCCCCCGAAACGAGGTTGGCAGTGTCAACGGCGCGGAGCTGCCCGTCTCTGACGGCCGTCGCCGTCGGACGTGCCGCTCGGCGCATACCCCTGAGCCGAACCCTGACGAACTCCCATTGCAGGATGTTGACACCGATGGAGACCACGAGCATGCCCATCGTGATGAGAGCGTCGACCGGCCTTTCCAAGATCACTTGGACAAGGGCGATCGCCAGGATACTGACATTCAAGATGGTCAGGGCGCTGGCGCGAATGATCGCTCGGCGAGAAGGCGGAGGCTTGAAGGCTATGGCGTTGTCCGAGCCTTCGACCGTCCGGGCGAGCGCCTCGCTTTCGCTGAGTCCGTAACTGGAAAGATCGGGAGAGCGAGGAGGAACGGTCCCGAGGGACTGTCGCTTGCCTTTGCGAGCCGAGACGACAGCGAGCACCAGAGCAGCAGTGAAGATGCTCGCGGGTACGAACCACCGAAGGGTTGCCCGTCGGCCTCTCGATACTGCGCTCGGGGAGGTTGTCACGAGCCTCTCACCGACACAGCGAACCTCACACCGCCCCGACCGGCGATCGACCCGCCGGCTTCTGGGTGGCTCCCCCCTCCAGATGCGACCGTGCCGGATGCGGCCGAACGATGGTTCGAGACCTCCGGCCGTACTGCGTCGCCCGCCGAGGCCGTATGCCCGATTGCCACATCACCTGCCTGGGCGCGACTGCGGTTGAGAGGTATCGGCGGGGCCATGAGCGACGGGGCATGCTATCAGTCGTGCCGGCCATCAGCCCCAGCCGGGCGCGCCTCTCCACCGCCGATCCGAGCGACCGGCATCGGCGCGACAGTGGTTGGTGACGCCGTGAGTCCCAACGGGAGGCGCTCCAGCCGTGGCACTGCCCCGAGGTGTCGATCGGGCTCGGTCGGTCATGGCGCCCACCCGCGTGGAGTACGCTGGCTCGGCGCCGATGGCGTCGCCGAGACGATTCATCGGGAAGACGCCGACCCACGAGAACGTGACCGCCGCAACGTATGAGAAGGACGGCTATGTCGGAGCAACCTCTTGATGCACTGCCCATATGGGGTGTCTATGCACTGATCGTTCTCGTGGCATTCCTCACGGTAGAGGTCGGGTTCCGTTTGGGCCGATACAAACAGCAGCGCACCAAACACGTGATGGAAGCGTCCGTCGGATCGGTGGTTGGCGCAACTCTGGCGTTGCTTGCGTTCTTTCTGGTATTCCTCACCGGGGCTGCCGCCGATCGTTTCGACACCCGGCGGGAATTGGTGGTGACGGAGGCCAACGCAATCAACCGAACCTATTTGCGAGCGGGATACTTGGAAGAGCCGTACCGCAGTGATATTCGTCAACTGCTGCGTGAGTACGTTGATGTGCGGCTGGAGGCCGCTCGAGATCCGAACAAGCTCGCCGCCGGCGTGGCTCGCTCAGAGGAGATCCACAGAGAGATTTGGGATCAGGCCGAGGTTCTAGCTGTGCAAGCCCGTCCGAACTCGGACATGGTAGCGCTCTTCATCGAATCCCTGAATGACGTCATCGACGTCCACACCGAGCGTGTAGTCGTCGGTTTGTTGCGTATCCCGACGAACATATGGACTGCCGTCTTCTTCATTGCCTTGCTGACGATAGCGATGGTTGGATTCCAAAATGGAGTGACCGGCAACCGTGTTGTCATCGCGCAGTTGGCGATGATCATGGTCTTTGCGGGTGTGATCCTGTTGATCGTCGACCTCGACCGCTCGCAAGAGGGGTTCCTCCAGGTCAGTCAGCAAGCGATCGTCGATCTTCAGCGGCTTCTGCGTAGCGGGGGTTCCTGACCTGATGATCTGACCGGGGGCGGATCGGTGGGAGAGCCGAATCAAGCCAGAACGGCCGGCCGCGAACGCTACATCACCCCTCCCCCGCCACCTCGGCGAGAAAGGCGGAGCTGGCCGAATAGGCACCACCGATCAGACGTTCGGTGTCCCCCAAAATCGGACCAATTGATCTGACGAAGATCGTCGAACTCTACCTCGTTGGCGCTGGGCAGCACCCGTAGCTCGACCCCCGGTATCTGGTTGTTGCGCGCTGAAGCAAATCGATGACGTCGAGCGATCTCGAAGGCCAAGAGTGCCGCCTCGTAGAACTTGGTCGGCGCCCTCAGCGGTGCCTCCAGTCGGCCCACCTGAAGCACATAGATCTCCATTCCCCCAAAATGGACCGCTCGATCCACCGGGACCGAGTTCACCAGACCGCCGTCATAGAAATGCTCCCCCTCGAACTCGACTGGCGGGAAAAGGCTTGGAACCGCCGAAGAGGCCAACAGAGCCTCGATCAGCGGTCCAGTGGTGAACCAATGCTCTGCGGCCCGTTCGATCGAGGCGGCCACACAATGAAACTCTACCGCCAACTGGTCGAAGGTTCGGACTGGAAGGGCACGCTCCAGCAACTGGCGGATAGGTCGAGGGTCCTCGATGGCCACTCGAAGCCGGGCGAAGGTTCGCACCCGCTCGATGAGGTTCATGCCGAGCAAGTCCGACGCCGCCACTTCGGACCAGAGAGCATTGAGCCGATCGATACCGACGGATGTGGGGTCGGTCGCGAGCACTGCGCCGTTGATGGCCCCGATCGAGGTGCCGATCACCAGATCCAGCTCGAGACCGGCCTCTACAAGCGCTCGCAGCACGCCCACCTCTACCGCGCCCCACCGACCGCCACCGCCGAGGACGAACGCCACCCGCCCCGACCGTACCCCGGTCAGCGGGACGAGCCGCCTGCGCCTGGTCACAGCCTGGGGTCGAACCGCCGCCGCAGTGAGCGTACCTTCGTCCTCCGCTGTCACCCCCGAGATGATACGGCCACAGGCACCGCCCGAACTCGAGCTGTCCGATGGAGCTTCGAGCGCCCTGGGCGAGAGCGTCCCTCTCGAACCCCGGTACCGGGGCGACGTTGCTCGCCTCGACGGCTCCAGAGTGCCGGTTCCTCGGTCGACACACGTGGCAATGCCCGCTGTGATCTGCGAATCTTGGGCCGTGCCGGACGACCTGACCCCAGACGCGAAGACCCGCACCTTCGTCCTCATTTCCACCCCTGCCGCTCTCGTCGCATGGCAGGTGGGGTTCGAATACGGTGCCTTCGACATCATCGCCTACCGCCGCATCTTCGCTGTCTTCGTCATCAGCTTGGTGGTGCTGATCGCCACCTTCGTCTCGGCTCAGAGCGGCTTCGCCACCTCGACATGGAGCCGACTGATCCTCTCATTGCCGATGGTGTACATCGCCGCCGACCTCACATCGCTCACCACGTCGGCGATCGTCGTCAACGCTCTCGGTGCCGCAATCCTGCTGACCTCCCCCTACGTCGTCTGGGTCGCCGCCCGGCTGATGGGGTTCGAGTTCTTCACACTCACTCGACGCGAGCAGCTCGCCATCGTGGCGTTGGTCATGATGATCGGCATCCTCGGTTGGTACGTCGGCCACAACAACGATCATTTCCTCACCTGCCGCGACTTCGTTCGCATGGGTGACTTCGAACCCGCGAACTGTGCGGGTTGAGGCTGTGGTCGTCGCGGCCCACACGGGGTTGTGGGATACCGACGGAAGGGTTCGGCTCCCCGTCGGCACCGACGCCTCCCCCGCCACGACCATCCGGCCGAAGATGCCGGGATCGAAGCTGCACATACGTCAGAACAATCGCTGGTAGTCCGCGCTCATGCGATCCAGGTCAAGCTGGGCGGTGAACCTACCGAGACTCAAGGTCGACGCCAGCGCGGGAAGGTCGTCGAACGGCGGGGGCGTGAAGTCGGGACTTTCGACCAAGCCCTCGTCTTGGAGTTGATGGAGTGTCGCCATGTCCAAGAGGTCGACCTTCCCACAGAAGAGCGAGGGGATACGGGCCGTCTCGCCGAAGCGGATCGCCATGCGAACGTACAGAAGTGTGAGGATCAGCCCTTTCCCGTAGCCGAGGTCTTTGGTGAAAGGGCCGCCATCCGGAAGGCTCCCCCGGAACACTCTGCTAGCCGTGACCCATGAGTCTTCTTCCGAAAGGCCGTCGGTCCGGCAGGCTTCGAACACCTCCCGGAATGATGCGCCATCGGTGACGAGCTGGATGGCCTCGATCCGTCGCATCAACTTGGCGAGCCGCATCGGGTGACTACGGAGGTTCAGCATCTCCGTGAGCACAGCGAGTCCCTCTTGAGTGACGGTGGTGCGAGGCGCAGCCTTACCCAAGAATGTGCATACCGGCTGGGCGAGGCCGTTCATGGTGGTCGCCACGTGCACCCAACCCTCATGGGCCTCGAGCAGATCGATGTCTCGCTTCGAAAAACGGCGATCCCTCCGCACCTTGATGTAACTGGATCCGGCGGCTGCGTCCGCGGCGATCTCGTCGTCCACCCTCACCTCGATCACACCTGTCCCCACCGACCTGTCGAGCTGCCGCCGCAACATCTCTGCCGCCTCGGCTCCCGGAATGGACCGCTCGTCCTCGAGTTCCATGATCCCCAACGAATTGGCTTCGAGAGTTCGGCGCATGGTGACCGCCAGGTCGGCGACGGTGGGTCCACCAATGTGGAAGACGTCCCTTGGTGTCCCGTAGAGCAGCCCGGCAATGGCGGCGAAACGGTCGGTACCGCGCGCTTCGATCAGATCTACGGTCAGGCGAAACTGCTCGCACATGAATCGCATGAGGATCCCCGCCGGAGACAGCGGGCCGAGACGGCTGGTGATGGCAGCTTCGATCGTCCGCAACTCATCCCGTGTGGCGTCGGGTTCGAGCTTGATCGATCTCGACTCGTAGTACGCGCGATCGACTGCCGGCTGCTCCCTGAATCCGGCGGCGAAGAACCGATCCTTCACGCCATCATCCCAGTTGATCGCACTCAGAACCTTGATCGGACGCTGGGCGCGAACGATCCGATCGGAGAGCTCTCTGATCGTCTCCCGATAGCTGTCCACGCGAGCTCCTCGTTTCTATGTCAACACGCTCAGGCGACAGGCCGACGGCGCCTCGGAAAGGCCGCCGGACGCACCAACCGCCCGCTCAGGAATCGGTTTCGATGGCCAGGCCGTCTGCGATCGCCTGCATGAAGTCCCGATAGTCGGACAGATTCTGATCCGCATACCGTATCGAGAACTCCCCCATCGCAGTGTCGAAGACGTCTCCGGATCCGAGATAGCCGGAGATGGCGGCCGGATCGCCCGAAACGGCATGTGCTCGCGCCAGCGTGTAGCCACACAGGTTGGCGTAGTGGGCAAAACCCTCAGGTCGGGCGATCTCGAGGTCCACCGAACCCTTCCAGTCCTTGAGCTGACGCCAGTAGTAGTGGGAGTCGCCGACTCGACGGCTCCACCCGAGGAACACGTCGCTGGCAGCCTGCATGAGGCGCTGGCCTTCCACGACCCGCCGGCCGTGGAGCTGAAAACGGCTGGCAGGAAGGTAGGTTTCGAGAACCGATGCGGCGGCCTCTTTGACCTGGAGGAGCAGGACGTCGCTCGGCCCGCGTCCCACGAGAAGGGCCACCCAGCACCGGGTACCGACGCTGCCCACACCCACCACCTTCAGGGCCACATCGACCAAACGGTAGCGTTCCACGAGAAGGCGGGTGCGGTTGTTCAGACTGTTCCGGTACGTGCGAAAGGTCTCTTCGACCATCGCCTCGACATCATCCAGGCGCTGTACCTCGGGCAACTCACGGATCGGGACCAGCACCGGCGGACTGCTCTTGAACCGATAGCCGGCATCTGTCCTCTCCACCAACTTCACCGCCGCTCGGAGCGTATCCCGTGACCGAGCTTTGTCGGCCGCCTTACGGATCTTCTTGATTTGAGTCTTCGAACCGCCGCTCTGTCTCACCCATTCGACCAGGTCCTGTTCCGCCACATGGTCGTACCACGTGTCGAGCCACCCTTTGCGAGCAAACCCCTGCATCGAAACCCGATATGCTCGGCTCACGCCCTCCGCCAAGGACCGCTGGAGCGCCGGATCGAATCCGCGATGCTGCGCTGCAATGACGAAGCTGGCCGCCAGTCGTTTCACGTCCCATTCGAACGGACCCGGAAGCGTCTCGTCGAAATCGTTCACGTCGAACACGAGATTTCGCTCTGGCGACCCGAACACTCCGAAGTTCGACAAGTGGGCGTCACCACACAGCTGCACGGTCAATCCCGAGACGGGAGTTGCTGAAAGGTCCGATGCCATGATCGCCGCCGAGCCGCGATAGAACGCGAACGGCGATGCGGACATTCGACCCCTTCGGAGCGGAACCAGCGACGGGACCCGGCCGGCGTTCTGGGCCTCGATGACGTCCAGCGGGTCCGGACGACCCGCCTCCGGTGCCCAATCGGCATGGCTCGAGCGTGGCACATCCTTGCGAAGTGAGCGACCCACGCCTCCCGGGTCGGACCCATCGACAGTCGTCATCGTGCTGCTCACGTCGGCGCCTCCCTCTCGGCACTGCCGGACCTTCTCGACGATAGCCTTCCCGCAAAGGGTGGCGCTCGGCCGTGGTGGAGGGCAGGGCCCGAGTCGTCGATCTTCCCGGTCCCCTCCACGTTCACGCTCGCCAAGTGAGTCGGCCAAGAGCCACGCGATGATCCAGGGCTCAGAAGTACGGTAGAGATTCACTCGAGCGGGCGGGCAACTGGGCCGCCGCCTGCGCCGGCCCGGTGGTTGGCGATGCAGGGATCGACCCGATCAAAGCCCGCATCCTCGATCCGATTCCGCAATGATCTCACCATGCAGAGGAGTACCCCCCCAACAAGCGTTCGACGGGCCGCATCCGAGGATCCCTGCCACCGATCGACCAGCGTGCTGTGATGACCCAGCGGCATCTCCTCGACGGAGCGATCGGCGTGGTGGTCCTGGTGGTATGCGCCTGGGTGATGTATCGGCCCCGTGTCCAAGGGTCCGACCGGTACCAGGCGATGGTCGTTCCGCTGGCCAACATCATGGACGTCGGTTTCCTGGTTCTCTCACCGATCATCGTGGTGCTCGTCGGGTACCAGGCGCCGCTGTTCATGCTGGGCATTTGTCTGATGGCGATCGCAACCGGCTTTGTGATCTCGTACAACATCCGCGCCTACGAACCGTTGGTCGGGACGCCTGACCGGATCCATTCCATCGCCGCCGCCGCCAACTGGTCACTCTTCGGTGCCTCCATGGTCAATATCGCTTACTACACGCAGCTGTTGATGACCCTCATCCTGCTTCCGCTGGCGGCGTACACCGAAGACGGGGTGACGCTCACCTCCGTCATCCTGTTGATCCTGGTGATCGTGGCCGGATATCGAGGCTACCTTCCTGCGATGAACCGGTTGGGCGACCGCACCACGGCATTCAATCTGGCGGCGTTGTTCGCCGTGCTGGCAGCGTTCGCCGTCTACAACGTGGCAGAGGCGTTCAGCGGCCGCTGGGACTTCCCCACCTACGAGCCCGTCGTTGGTTCGACGGAGTTGCGGCAGCTGCTGGGCCTGTTCGCCATGGTCCAGGGCTTCGAGGCGTCGCGCTACATCGGCAATCGCTTCGCCGGGGAGGTTCGGATCGCCACCATGCGATGGGCTCAGGTGATCTCGACCGCCGTGTTCGCGGCGCTGATAGCCCTGGTGCTGCTGCCGTTCGGCCAATTCAGACCTGATGCGGATGCCACGGCCATCTTCGTCGTGTCGAGAGAGGTGAGCCCCTACCTACCGTGGCTCATCTTGGTCGCTGCCATCGGCAGCCAGCTGTCGGCCATCACCAACGCCACCTCTTCGAGAAGCGACCTACTCATCGAGGCCACTCGGGGGTCGATTCACCGAAAGTACACGTTTCCGATCTTGCTGGTGCCGGCGATCATGATCGTGGTGTTCACCAACGTCACCGCGGCGGTGGCGATCGCGTCGCGGGTCTTCGCGTTGTATTTCGTGCTCCAATCGGTGATCGCCGTCACGCTCGCGTTCCGCGCGAAGGCCTGGGCGGCGGTGACCGCTTCGGCGGTCGTTGGACTGGTCATGCTCACGATCACCGTGTTCGGACTACCCATATGACGCACCCCCCGGCGGCATCGATGATTCGACAACGATCGCCAGCGACCAGAAATGCCGCGTTCGGCCAGCGCGGCTGGTAGAAAGATGTCGGCCCGTTCACCAGCGGCCAGGGGAGCGGGATGGCCGCCGCTCGGAGGTGGATCGGGATCAGAAGCAACCGAACACCGTCCATTGTCGAGCGGGTTGGTTTCGATTCCTCGGCGGGCACGGACAACTTGGGCCCTGGCCTTCCGTCCGCGTCTGGTTGGTAATACCAACGCGGTGTTGGCTCGTGCGCGGACTGACACACCCGGCTCGACCCGACCGCACGGTTGCCCCGGGTTTCGAATGAAGACTCAAGGAGAACAAGGTGAACACCACGAGCATGCCCGGGGGTGCGAGGACCCGGGAGACGGGCAACCCGGCCTTCGACCCGGCGCGTTTTGCGACAGCGACGGCGGTTGGTCAGCCGACCATGACCGTGAGCGGTACGGCCGGAAAAGCGATGGTCTTCACACTGGTGCTGATTGCGGCTGCCACAGGCGGATGGTCCAGCGTGACCGCCGACCCGAGCGGCGTCGTGGTGTGGCCCGGGTGGGTCTGGTGGGTGGGACTCACGGCCTTCGTCTTCGCCATCATCACATTGGTCAGACCACAGTCGGCCGCCATCACCGGGCTCATCTACGCCGCCCTCGAGGGAGCGATGCTGGGGGCGATCTCTGCCATCTACGAAGTGCGCTTCGACGGGATCATCGTCCAAGCGGTCATCCTCACGATTGCAGTGCTGGTGGCGACCCTCCTGCTCTACATGGTGGGCGCTGTCAAAGCCACCGGCCGCCTTGCCCGTGGGGTGACCGTGGCAATGGGAGGCCTCCTACTCCTGTACCTGTTCGGTTGGATCATGTCGATCTTCGGCGTCAACGCCGCCTTCTGGGCGCGGCCAACCTCATTCGGAGTCTTCTTCAGCGTCGTCGTGGTTGCCCTGGCGGCGCTGAACCTGGTGCTCGACTTCGACATGATCGAACGGCTGAGCCGATCGGGAGCTCCGAAACACATGGAGTGGTACGCGGCGTTCGGGCTCACGCTCACGCTGGTATGGCTCTATCTGGAGGTCATCCGACTCATTGCACTCAGTCGGTCCCGTCAATAACCGGCTCCGGAATCCGGTGCCACATCGGCGGCGAGGCTTCGCTTCGGCTCTGCGTCTTGGGTTGTCTCACCCGTCTGATTCCGCCGATCGCGTGTGCAACGCCGACCCGATCGCCGCCGTCCCCATCACCAGGAGGAACACCCCACTGACCAGAGCGAGGCTCCTGACAGCGTTGATCGGCCACGTGAGTACCGCGGCGCCACCAAGAAGATGGACGACGGCCTCGCCCAAACCCGGCGAGCGTCGACCTCGCACCCGTTCCGCCAGATAGAGGAACAGCGTTACCGCTCCCCAGAACATCCACGCTACGCCGACCATCAGCACAGCCAGTTCCAGCGATCGGAGCGGCTGACGCATCACGAGCAGCCCCACGACCATTGCGATGGACCCCAAGAGGATTCCGGGCCACGGAGTGTCCGAGTCCGATCGGACCGCAGCAACGGCACCGACGACACCAGACACCATGAGGTGGAGCCCGAGTATCACGGTTGCAGCCACCACAGTTGGACCCGGCCACGAGACCATGACCACTCCGAGCGCCAGGTTGACGATCCCGATCCCCGCCAACTCCGGCCATGGCCGACGTAGGGCGTCCTTGAACGGCGCCTGGTTTGTCGTTGGTGTTGACAGCCCCGCCATGGTCAGGTCGTTCGCAACTCGTCGGCCAAGCGGTCGAGCGCCGACTCCAACCGCCCCCGCGCCGTGGTCCAGGCCACCGATTCGGGTGATGCGGACCCGTCAGCCGCCGGCACCGCCGCCGTGAGCGAATCCGCGGTCGTATCGACGTCCCGGACGGCGGCGCCAACCTCCCGGAGCGCCTGGCGCATCGAGCCCGAAGGCGCTTCGGCCTCCGCGGCATAGACGTCGGTCATGAATGCCTCGAGCCGTCTCCGCACCTCACGGTCGGCGGCCGCCGCCTGGGAGTCTCCGGCCGCCACCGCCTGGCGGGTCCGGATGAGTGATCCATCGGTGTTGTCGAGAAGCCACCGGGCCTCCGAATAGACCGACCGGGCCCTATCCCGCAGTGTTGGGACGGCGCCGAGAACAGGGGCCGCGGCCACTGGCGGGGAGGGATGTGACGACCTCCTCCCGAGCAGGAAGACCACCAGAGCACCGAGAGCGACGAGAGCCAACAGCAACAGACCCGAGGAGGTGCCGGCGGCGTCATCCTGCCCGGCGTCGGTGGTCGTACTTGTCGGCGACGTGGTCGTCGGCGTTTGCACGACCGTCGTTGTGGGCGCTGCCTCTTCGGCGACGGTGGTCGTCGGGTTCGGCTCCTCGACGACGGTAGTTGTCGCTTCCGGAACCTGGGTGTCCCCACCACTTCCGGGCGGCAGCGTGATCGTCACGGACCCGAGGGCGTCCCCGATGTCATCGAGGCCCTCGTCGGTGCAGGCAGAAAGGATCGCAGCGACCCCCACCACCGCTGCGACAAGCAGCATGATTCGAGCACTTCGCTTGCGTGTGGTGTCGCCGGCCTCGGCCGGGTCGCGTGTATATTCCACAGGTCCTCCAGGGTCGATACGCGTTCGGGTGGAGTCCACTCGCTCACGCCAGATCTACCGGCGGGTTCACTCAGCGTGGCGACTCGACGCGCCGCCCGGCACTATACCCCCGGCCGCCTCCAACTCGGCTCGGCGCCAGGGAAGCACCCCCTCGACTTCGATGGAGATCGACAAGCTCAGCACCGTGCGAACCAGCACGAGCAGGCCGAGGGTCGTGACGTTCTCGAGCGTGAGGTCCAGCGCCACGGTTTGAACTACGTCGGCCGCCACCAGGATCTCCAGCGAGATCATCAGTGTTCGACCGAGACGTCTGCGGAGTTCAGCGTAGGTCGCCACTCTGTTGATCAAGCCGCGGACCGATTGGGCCACCGCCATCACGAAGCCGACGAACAGAACTGCCACACCCGCGACCTCGAGCATCCGGACGACGACGTCGATGACCTCTCGGTAGTGCATCGAAGAACACTACTCGCTCCGAGGCCCCACCTCCCGCACGCGGGGTCGGTCTGCCCCATCGGCGACGGAGCGCCTGCATGAAGCGGCACGAGCATCGCCGCCACGCACAGAGGGAGTGGAGCACGCGACTCCCTTGGCGCGTGTTTGTGGGTAGTCAATTTCCATCGGTATCGTCAGTCTCGCCAACGGCAATCAACCGAGGAGGAAAGGTCTTGGCAACCCTCACCGTTCTCAAGTTCGGAGACCCCGATCGTGCGCGTGATGCGCTTGGAACGCTGCTCGAGCTTCAAAAACAACAGCTGATCAGGGTCGATGACGCGGCGATCGTCACCTGGGCTTCCGACAAGAAGAAGCCAAAGACCGAACAGCTCCACAACCTCATGGGCGCGGGTGCGCTGAGCGGCGCCTTCTGGGGCTGGCTGTTCGGCTTGTTGTTCTTCGTGCCGCTGTTCGGGCTGGCGTTCGGCGCCGCCATGGGCGCCCTTTCGGGGAGCCTGGCCGACATTGGCATCGACGACGAGTTCATTGCCAAGACCCGGGCACAGGTCACCCCTGGCACATCGGCCCTGTTCCTCCTCACCGAGGATGCGGTGCTCGACCGCCTGAAGGACGCCATGAGTCAGTACGACTTCGAGTTGATCGCATCCAATCTGTCGTCCGAAGAGGAAGCCAAGCTTCGCGAGGTTTTCGAGGAAGACTGATTCTCGTTGCGAGAGCTCGAGAAACCGGGAGGGTCTGCATCTTCAGGTGCAGACCCTCTTTTCGTGCAACCTCGTGTGAGCCGCGCCGCAATCTCGATGCCCCGCAGGGTATGCAGTCACGCGGGCATCCGAGAGAAAGCCAAGACCCTCTGGCCGCCTCACCGGGCAGCCGGCCCCCTTGCTGGAGAACGAGCCTCGCGCACACAATGACGCCTCGTCCCCCGGAAAAGGGGGACAGCCTCCTCGACGGCGGAGCCGTCACGAAGCAGGTGTGATTGCGCGCCTCAGACCGAGCTTGCCCGGGCCATACGTCGGATGGTCGCTCGACAGGACGCCTCGAGAGGCGTGGCGTCGTGTCAAGCCGAGCGCACGTGCTCGCCTGGACAGGTATCGTGGCGGGCCTGTCCAACCCGCCGAAGGAAGTATGCCCATGACAACGTTCTCATGTTCCGTCGGAGCGCCTCAACGGGAGCCTATCGGTACATGGCGTGACGGATGGAACCACGAGTCATGAGCGGTCCGATTGGCGACCCGCCCCAAATTGTGGCAGGCACGGAGGAGGATGCAGGCCTGCAGTCGGAGATTGCACGGCTCCGGGCCGAGCTGGAGGCGGTGCAATCGGCACAGCGAGAACGACGGCACGTCCGCACGAGATCGATCATCTCCGCCCTGTTGGTGGTGCTGGTGTCCCTGTCGGTCGTGGCTGCCACGACCGCCGCCTGGCTGCACGAGACACTGCTCGACACGGAGACGTTCATAGAGACGATCGATCCCGTCTTCTCGGATCCCGCCGTTACCGACGCGATCGGCGCCTATCTCACCGAACAGACGTTTCTCGCCCTCGGGGTGCAGGAACGACTCGATGCCACGCTCTCGCAGGCCGATGCCTACCTCGAAGAACAGGTGCTGGGCTTGATCGACGTCGATCCAAGGATCGAGAGCCGGCTCGCCGCCATCGACCGGCCACGATTCAGAGATCTCGCCGGACCTCTCGTGGCGGCCGCGGAAGGATCCGTCCGTGAAGCCGTCCAGTCGTACCTCGCCTCCGAGGACTTCCAGACCACGTTCACCGTCCTAGCCACCAGCGGGCATGAAGGGGCCGTGGCGCTGCTTCGCGGGAACTACGCCGAGGTGCCGAACGTGGTCATCGACTCGGACTCGGTCCGTTTGGATCTCACCCCGGCCGTGGCGGGGACGATCCAGGCCCTGGTGGAAAGGGGCGTCGGCATAGTTGGCTTCGACCCGCCGGCCGGTTTCACGGTCCCAGTGGACTCACCCGAAACCGCCAGGGCTTGGCTCGCCGACACGTTCGATCAGGAGCTGGCGCCGGATTTCGGTCAGATCACGATCATGAGCACAGCTCAGCTCGAGGGTCTGCAAGGAACCGTCCGTGCTTTCGACCGGGCGGTGTGGATGTTGGTGATCCTCGTGGTGGCACTGACGGTGGCCACCGTCTGGTTGGCGCCTCGCAAAACACGAGTCCTCGTCCAGCTCGCCATCGGTGTGGTCGTCGCCCTCGCCCTTGCGAACTCGGTGGTCGATCGCCTGCAGCAAGCCGTGGTCGCAGCGTTCGGCGATCCGGCGGGACAAGAAGTGGCCCGCATCTTCATCGTCGACACGGTCACGTCGCTGCGGTCGCTCGGGCTGCTGATCGTCTGGGCCGCGGTCGCCATCGGGGTGGTGTCGTTCGCGGTCGGTCGATCGTGGCACCGCAGTGCGGCGACGTGGATCTCAGACACCCTCTCCGCCGAGCCAGAGACCACCCAACTGGGTCGGTTCGTCGCTTCTCACGTCGACGGTCTGCGAGTGGGGGGTATCGCCGTGGCCGTGGCGATCCTGGCTACGGCGGGCATCGGGTTCGTTTCGGTGGTCGTGCTCGGGTTGCTGCTGGCGTCGTACCTGTGGGCCCTCACCGTCCTGACTGCCGGGACGCCGGAGCAGGGTTCCGGCGCGGAGCCTGCAGACGATGAGCACCGTGATACAGCTGCCGGCGTCGAGTTGTCGGGGCACGACGACCTCACCGTGATCGCTGGCATCGGTGACGCGGTCGCCGCCCTCTTGGGCGAGCACGGCATCACCTCGCTGTCGGGCCTGGCGGAGTGTTCGACCGAGGAGATCCAAGCCATCCTCGACTCGGGTGGTTCGCGGTTCAAGATCTGCAATCCCACTTCGTGGGCATCGCAGGCCAGGCTCATCGCAGAAGCCTCGGATGGCGCCGAGAGTGATGGAGACAAGCCTCGATCTGGAGCAGTCCTGACCTAGAGATTGACCTTCGTCGAGTGGTGGGGGGCCGAGTTCCCCGCGGCCGTGAGTCCCAAGCGCAGAATGGAGGCGGCGATGACCGTCGCGTGTGCAGGACGTCCTGGACAGGTACTCTCCCAGCCTGGCGCCGCCGGCAAAGGGGCGGTGACGACGAGGAGGCTGGTCTTGGATATCGGTGAGTTCGCCGAGCTGATGGGGCGACGGGCATCTGCCACCGGCGCAGCTGTTGGCGCAGTGGCGCTTCCGTATACGTTCCAGCGGACGCTCATGACGCGCAGCGATTCGGACCAGGCGATCGTGACCGGGCTCAGCTTCGTGATCATTGATGCGTTGGCCACTGGCATCCAGGACTCTCTGCAGTCGGCAGCGCTCTTGACCACGCGGAAGGGCGGCGGTGGCGCCTTGGGGGAGGATCAGCGCTGGAGCCGGGCAACCATTGCGTTCGACCTGGCGGCAGTGGCCGCCGGTGTCTGGCTTCGATCTGCTCTGCCCCAGGCACCGGACGAGAGACTGAGCCGGGCCGGTCTCAGAACCGCCGCCGAGGCCGTGGCGACGACCGGAGCGTCGGGGCTGGTGATCGGGCTCATCCAAGAGGCGTTCGATCTCGAGATGGGGTGGCGCTCGACGGCCGCATCGGCGGGTGCCGCGGGTGCCGTGGCCGCCCAGCGGGAGTGGGATCGTCGCCGAAGAGAGACGCTGCTGGGCGAACAGGGGCTCGAGCCTTCCGAGATCTCGGGAGGCAGGTCCTTGGCGATGGGGGTGGGGGTGGCGGTCGGCGCCACGTTGATCGGCAGGCTCGAGAGCGCCATCGCCGGCCGGGCCACCCATGCCGCCGCTCGGTTCCTTCCCGGTGGGGAGACGCTGTGGCGACCGGTGGGTCATGCCGCCTCCCTCGGAGTCCTCCTCTCCGGGGTGCGGGTCGCGGCCCAGCGGGTGTTCCGGATGATCGAAGGTCGGCAATTCGCGGTGGAGCCGGCAATCGACGTGCCCCCGTTGGAGTCGGAGGTGAGTGGTGGGCCGGGGAGCCTGGTGGAGTTCCGGTCGCTGTCCAAGATGGGGAGACGATTCGTGTGGACCCTCCGCACCCCCGAGATCATCGAGGGTGTCACCGGTGAGCCGGCGGTGGCCACTCCGATCAGGGTGTATGTCGGTCTCAACAGCGCCGCCACCGAGGAAGCACGGGTGGCGCTGGCCATCACAGAACTGGAGCGGACCGGAGCCCTTGACCGGAAGTGGCTCATGATCACGACGCCTACCGGGACCGGCTACGGAAACTACGCCGCCGCCGGGACGTTGGAATTCCTCTCGAAGGGGGATTGCGCCAACGTCGTCATGCAGTACGCCGCACGCCCATCGCCGATATCACTCGATCGGGTGTCGGACGGCCGCAGCCAGGTGCGGATGCTGGTCGACGCCATCAAGGTGAGGATCGACGAGCGACCCCCCGCGCATCGACCGAAGGTCGTGATGTTCGGTGAGAGCCTCGGAGCCTGGTCGAGCCAAGATGCCTTCCTGGGCGAGGGGAGCCAGGGCCTCATAGATGCCGGCATCGACCACGCCATCTGGATCGGCACGCCGATGGAGAGCAAATGGAAAGACCAGGTGCTCGGCCCAGAACGGACCGAAACGGACCGCACCACCATCGGGGTGTTCAATGACATCTCCGAATGGGAAGC
>JAOUGY010000253.1 GCA_029865445.1 Acidimicrobiia bacterium
CCGGCTCCATTGTTTCGCGCGCCAGGCGAGATATCCGGGATCGTCGGAGGCGAGGGCCGCCGCACCGGCCGACGAGAACAATCCGGCCACGAAGAGATTCTCGGCCTCCCGGCGGCCGAGGCCCATGAGACGGCCGATGAATTTGGCCGCACGGCCGCTGGCCAGTCCGTCCTCCCACAACTCGGGCACGCCCCAGGTCTCCACGAGATCGCGGTTGGCGGAAGCCATGGCAATCGCTCCGACCTGGCGGCTCCCGATACGAATCACCGCGTCGAGCACGCTGCCCACCGGATACACCGCTCCCACGTATGACGAGTTGGCGAACCGGACCACGGCGGCCGCAACATCGGGGATCGTGGCTACGAGTGCAGCGACACCATAGAGATCGGGCTCCTCATCGGTGCAGCGTTGCCAGAGTTCCAGTTTGCGATGGCCCGGGTCCATGTCGTTTCCTGTCGTCCGTCTGTGATCGGAGACAAGCGCCGGGTCAGTCGTACAGCCGTGCCTCGCCCAGAGTGGCGGTTTCGAGCATCGGCTCGGCATCGAGCCGACTGCGCCAGGTGGACTGTTCCGACATCCGCGCCACGTAGGCGGCGCGAGCCCGCTTGCCGGGCGCGTTCTCGGGTGCGGCCTCAACACCTTCGTACTGGGTGGCGAAGAACGACCGCATCGCCAAGAGGGCTTCGGACCGAATCTGGGAGACCCGAGCCTCGGTGAGGCCAAGATCGTCGGCGATGTCCTGGAGAAGCTCGCCTTCGAGGTAGTACCGGGAGATGACCTCGGCCTGCACGGCAGGGAGGTTTCGGACGGCGTCGACCAGCGATCCTCGCAGCTCCCGCTGCTCGAGGGCGATGTCGGGAAGGATGTCACCGCGCTCTTCCTCGACCCGGTCGGCGAGCGATGTCTCGTCACCTTCCGACGGCTGGTCGAGATGAAGCAGTGTGCTGGTGGCGGCGTGCGCCTGACGGGAGTGGAGCTCGTCGACGGAGATTCCGAGGAAGCCTGCGATCTCAGTACTCGAGGGGGGACGGCCGCTTTGCTCCTCGAGCCCGGTGTGGACATCCTGAATCTCCCGGAGCCGGCGGCGAACCGACCGGCTGGCCCAGTCCCGGGTCCGGGTCGAATCGATGATGGCGCCCCGAATTCGAATCGCCGCATAGCGGGCGAACGGGATTCCGGAGTCCTGATCGTACCGGCGACTCGCCTCGACGAGGCCCAGTGCCCCGGCGTTCCAGAGTTCCGACCGGTCGACGTGTCTCGGGTATCGGGCCGACACCTCGGATACGATATGTCCCACCAGATCCAGAGTTTCTGTCACCAGTGTGTTTTGTTGCTCCGTGGTGAGCGGTGCCATGTCGGACCCCCAATGCCGCAGATCGTCCTTGTTCTCTGAGGACATCGGAAGATCAGGGACTAATCCTTGAGTGCCATATCCGCATAGTCACTTCGGATTTCCGCGCAAGCGAACGCGATCACAGCCGACAGGGATCAGGATGACACCGACAGTCGATACCGCTTCGTTCCACGACCTCATCGCAGTCCTCGCCAACGAACGCAGAACCCTCGAAGAGCTGCTGTTCCGTCACGCCGAGATCTCCATGTTGATCGCCGCCGGCGAACACCGTTTCGTCGGACGCGCCATCGACGAGGCGCTCGACGTCGAATCCAGACTGGCCGCCGGCGAGCTGATGCGGGCGATCGCAGTCGCCGAGGTGTACGGCGACGACGCCACCCTGGCCCAGGTGCTGGCAGCCGCCCCCGCAGACGCAGCGGAGCACCTCGCCCGCCTGGCAGATGACATGGCTCGACTGGTGTCTGAGGTCGAGCGCTACCGCAGGGAAGCTTCCGCCTGGGCCGGCGAACGCGCAGGGAAGCTGCGAGAGGCGATCGATCGGTTCGGGTCGGAGTTCTACTCGGCCGAGCGCGTGGGGTCCTGAAGCCGCAACCCCGTGGCCTTGGTAGAGAGGATCGAGGCCTGCAAGTCGGTGGAAGCCGCAGCGGCGCGGTTCTCCGCCAGGACCTGCTCGTAGATCTCCGCCCGGTGCACCGCCAAGTTGCGAGGGGCGTCCACCCCCACCCGAATCTGGCCTCCTCGCACCTCGAGGATCGTGATGACGACGTCATTGCCGATGACGATCGACTCTCCGGCTCGTCGACTCAACACCAGCATCAGGACACTCCCAGGGGGAGCAGTGCCCGAATCGGATAGTCCTGGTCGGTGAGCACTATCTGGCGTCCCTTCCGGCTCTTCACGTTCACCACGAACGGTCCCAAGAGGTTCATGTGCGCTGTTCTCCGGTCGGATTCAAGGGTAACGGCGCAGAACACCACTGCGTCTTCTTCGCTTTCGATGCCGAGGCCGTCCTGATCGACGTCGGTCAACTCCGGTGCATAGTCCGAGAAGAACAGCCACGGAACGGCCACGACGATCGCCAGGTCGGGGTCGTCGACACTCTGAAGGAGCTGAAAGGCGCCATCATCGACGAGTTCGACGAGCTGAAATCGACGGGCGTCGGGGAAACCCGGTATCCCGTCGTCGAACTCAAGAATCTGCTGTTCCATCTGCGATCTCGCTTCTGATCGGTTTGACGCAGACAACAGGCTAACGGGCGATCACCTCAGGAACGAGGCAAGCGAAGGCTGAAGCGACTTGGCGAGGGCGCTCTGAGCCGCTTGGTACGCGGTCTCCTGGATCTGGAGCTCCATGATCGCCTTGGCCATGTCGGTGTCCTCGGTCTCGGACAGCGTGGTCCGAAACGCCACTTCGTCGGACTGCGCCCTGAACAGAGCCTTCTCGATGCGGTTGGCGGCAGCCCCAAGAGTCGATCTGGCACTCAGCACCCGGTCCATGGCCCGATCGAGAGCATCGATGGAGCCGTTCACGGCCGGACGATTCTCGGCACGGAGATCAGCTTCGAGGTTGTCCAGCATCGTGAACACGTCCTCGCCGGCCGAGAACCCGAATGCCTCACCACCGGTGACGTTGACCGCCACCACGTCCGCCTCGCTGACGCGCCTGGTCACCGACCCGGTGTCGCCCACGTAGGTCCACGTGCCGGCGATCTGCTCGACGGCTTTGCCCGGCTGGAAGCCAGAGAAGAGTGGCCGGCCATCGACCCTGGCGTTCGCAAGCGATTCGAGCGACTCTCTGATCTCCGCCACTTCGGCAGCCATCGCGTCGAGCTCTGCACCGTTGGCGGTGTCGGTCGATCCGAGCACGGCCAGTTCCCGAACGCGCTGTAGCTGTTCGACCATCGTCCCGAGGCGGGAGTCGGCCATCTCGGTCAGCATCACGCCATCGTGGGCATTGCGCTGTGCCTGGGAATTGGCGGCCAGGGCGGCTCGAAGGCCCATAGCGGTGTTCATACCGGCCACGTCGTCGCTGGCGACATGAATGCGCCGGCCCGTGGCGAGATCGCGCTGGGAGCGCTCGAATTGCCCGATCCTCGTGTTCAACCGCTGGACCGCCAGGTCCACCATCATCCTGTTCGTGACTCGCATGGCCATGCCCGCTACCTCCCAACAACGCCCATACGGTTGATCACCGTATCCAAGGCCTGGTCGACCGTGGTGATCACCCGTGCGGCCGCTTCGTACATTCGCTGAAACTCGATGAGATTGACCATCTCTTCGTCGACTGACACACCGTGGCTCGACGTCCGAGCGATCTCCGCCGCCGACGCCAGACCGGCCTGGGTATCCGCGGACATTCGAGCCGTCGATGCCTCCTGCCCGAGCACGGTGACAAACGCTCGGTATGAGTCGAGCAGCGATCGGCCGGCAACAACCGGGGCGGTTCGGAGATCGGCCAGCTGGTCGGCAATCGAGCCGTCGAACGTGGGGTAGGGAGGGCCGGCGGACCCGGCGGTTGCGAGATCGGCAGGGTCGGTGATCGCAACGGTCAACGACAGGGACGGAGCGCTGGGGTCGTAACTGAGGAGATCGCCCCCGGCCCCCCCGCCCGGCAGGAAACCGGCGCCGTGAATCGTGTTGATCTGGTCGACGAGATTCACGACGAACGTGTCGAGCTGTCCCATGAGGGCCGGAATGTCCTCGGTGACGGCGAGGTGCATTCCCCTCAGCTCGCCTCCCGGCACGACCGCGACACCACTTGCGTGCAGAACCTGACCGGTCGTCTCGTCGTACGACAGTGGTCTGGCAAGAGCACCGCTGACCAGCGAGATACCGCCGATCGAGACCCGCACGGAGCCGTTGTCTTCGAGAGCGGCGGTTGCACCGGTCAATTCGGCGAGCCTGTCGACCAGCACGTCGCGTTGATCCATCAGGTCGTTGGGAGTTCCCACGTCGGTGGAAGCGTCGAGGATCGCAACGTTGAGATCCGCGATCTGGGTCGCAATGGAGTTGATCTCGTCGATCGTCGCCCGGATGGCGGTCACGGCGTCATGGCTGAGCTTGTTGAGACCGCTCGCCGTCTCATTGATCCTGCCCGTGAGGGCACCAAGTTGCTCGATCACCGAGATCCGACTCGATGTGTCGGGCGGATTGAGCGCCAGGTCCTCGAAGGCGTCGAAGAGCCGGCCCAATTCCGATGAGATCCCCATGTCTGGTTCGGCCAAGACCAGTTCGGCTCGATCGAGAAACGCCGATCGTGTCTCCATGCTGTGATGGGCTGCAATGCTCGACCGGAAGCGGGCGTCGAGAAAGGCGTCTCTGATTCGGGTGATGTCGGTGACCTTCACCCCCATGCCCAACTGTCCGTCGGGGGTCATGCGGGGGTACCGCGAGGCGAGGTCGACACGCTGTCGGGTGAATCCTGGCGTGTTGGCGTTGGAGACGTTGTGACTCGCGGTATCCATGGCCAGCTGGGCCGCTCGTAGCCCTGAAAGAGCCACGTGGAGGGCGGAGAAGTCGGCCATCAGAGCACCTCGTCGAGTCGGGTCGGGAGGACGGCGGTGGTACCGCCGCGCGTTCCCTGGTGGGTGTACGTGCCGGGATCTCTGCTTCCGAGCAGGCTCCCGAGCGTTTCGGACAGGTTCTGGACGGCCAGGCTGGCCAGCCGCCGATTGTCGAGCGACGCCTGTTCTATCTCGGTAGCAAGCCGTCGGAAGTGATCCTGATGTTCAGAGAACATCGTCTTGTAGGGCTCCGGGGCCCAGCCAACCAGGAAACCGAGCGTTATCCGTTCCGGGGGCTCCCCGATGGCGTTGGCGAGTCCCTGGACGGCGACATGGCGATGTCCCTCACCGAACCGCACGCGTTCGACCACCGCTTCCACCTCGCGCATCGCCTGAGGCACGAACCGAGCCTCGTCGGCGGCGAGTACCAGCCGCGCTTCGATGAGCTTGAACAACAGGTGTTCCAGCAGCTGTCTCTCGGCATGCAGCGTCTCGGCCAACTCTGCGAGTTGACGGCGATAGGTGGTGCTCATTTGTGCACCCTGTCGGCGCATCCGATCCGCGGGTTAACAAGTCACGGGGAATTCACGCATGGCCAAATGCTCTAGTTCTCAGTCCCCGGTCGCCAGTCTCCAGTCCCCAGTCTCCAGTCTCCAGAAGCGCACCGCGCACAGCCGGCCGCCCACGGCGGCCCGAGCGGAGCGAGGGCCCCCCGATCTCCCCCCTCCCGGCTCCCCCGGACTCCTCGCACGAGTTTCCTCCCCCAGCGGGGGA
>JAOUGY010000254.1 GCA_029865445.1 Acidimicrobiia bacterium
GACGGCGAACATCTCGATCTTGTCGCCGACCGCCCAGTTGAGCAATCCCTCGTCATTGCCTTTCTCGACGGTGGTGTACTCCACCACCTCCACCGTGGTGAGCTCTGCGAGGTTGGTGATCGTCTCCACCGTCACCTCGCCGACCCGGGTGAACTCTCCGTCCGGTCGCACCGAGTCGACGATCTCGTCGACCCGGTTGTCCACGGTGTCGACAGCCCGGGCGGTGCGGCCGGCCGCGAACGCCAGCACGGTGATCCCGGTGAGAATCCCGAGCGCTCCGATGGTGGCGGCGATGGTGAGGATCACCGTCCGGCGGTTCGACATAAGTGAGAGGCTAACCGGGGGAGGGCTCTGCGCTACGACGGTTCGAACCAATGTGGGACCCGGCGTAGCATGCCTCCGATGCATTACGACCTGACGACCCTGCCATCCGGCCTGAGGGTCATCACCGAGCACGTGCCCGGTATCCGATCCGTTTCGGTGGGATGCTGGATCGACACCGGTACCCGCGACGAGAACCCCAACGAGGCCGGGGCTTCTCACTTCCTCGAACATCTCCTCTTCAAGGGTTCGGAGAGCTTGTCCGCCCGGGAGATCTCTGAGACGTTCGACGCCATGGGTGCCGAATCGAACGCCTTCACATCGAAAGACCACACCTGTTTCTGGGCGCGCCTGCTCGACACCGACCTGCCTCGGGGAATGGAGGTCCTTGGAGAGATGCTCCAGCGGCCGGCGTTCCGGGAGCGCGAAATCGAGGCCGAACGCGAGGTCGTGATCGAGGAGATCAACGAGAGCGAAGACGATCCGAGCGATCTGGCGTTCGAGGAGTTCACCCGAACGGTCTTCGAAGAACATCCGTTGGCGTTGCCGGTTCTGGGCACACGGGAGTCGATTCGCGGGATGACCCGTGACGACATCTTCGGCTACTGGAAGCGCCGGTACGGAGCCGGTTCCGTGGTCGTGGCGATGGCAGGAGCCATGGCGCATCAGGAGGCCGTCGACCTGGTCGCCGACACCTTTGGTTCGTGGTCGGGCGAACCGGTCGATCACGAGCATGTCGAGCCGTCGGCGGGTTCGCGCGTCGCCGTGCGGCATCGCGACACCGAACAGGCCCACCTGGTGATCGGGGGCCTCGGGTTCGAACGGGGCGATCGGCGCCGCTGGGCGTTCGAGGTGCTGAACCTGGTGCTCGGTGGCGGTATGGCGTCCCGGCTCTTCACGAAGATCCGTGAAGAGCGCGGGCTGGTCTATTCGGTGTATTCGTTCCGGAGTTCGTACGCCGACGCCGGGGCGTGGGGTGTGTACGCGGGGACCACACCGCGCAAGGTCGGTCAGGTTCTCGATCTCGTGGTGGAGGAACTGGCGGCCCTCGTTGCCGAAGGGATCACGCCTGCGGAGCTGGCGAGGGCGAAGGGTTCGGTGCGGGGCGGCCTGGCACTGGCAATGGAGGACGCCAACAGCCGGATGGTTCGGCTGGGACGCGATGAGATGGTCGGCGCCCCCCACTTGTCGATCGACGAGCGGATCGACCGCATCGACGCCGTCACGCTCGATGATGTGCGCGCGGTGGCTGCCGAGTTCCTGACGCGGCCCCGTGTCATCGGGGCGGTGGGCCCGTTCGAGGCGGCCGATCTGGAGCGGTACACATCATGATCCGGGTCGGTGTCTCTGGTGCGGCGGGCCGCATGGGACGGGCGATCGCCACCGCCATCGCAGCCTCCGATTCCTTGGTGCTCCACGGTTTGTACGCCCCCGGACACGAAGGCGAGGTGCTGGCGGAGGTCCCCTTGAGCGTCAACCCCGAGGCGATGGCGGGTGCCGATGTGATCGTCGAGGTGACGAGGCCAGACGTGGTGATGCGGAACGTGATCGGTTGGAAGGAACTGGGTTGCCACGCGGTCGTCGGCACGTCCGGGTTCGACGAGGACCGCATCGCCTCGCTGCGCCAGGCGTGGGGCGAGGCCCCGGTCAACTGTCTCGTGGTCCCCAACTTCTCGATCGGGGCCGTGCTCATGATGCAGTTCGCCGAGAGAGCCGCACCCCACTTTGCGGCGGCAGAGATCATCGAGCTGCACCACGACCGGAAACTGGACGCCCCCTCGGGCACCGCCCAGGCGACCGCTTCTCGGTTGGGGAGAGCCCAGCCCGAGCAACGAAGGGCAGTCGATTCGGTGGAGGAGGTCCCGGGTGTACGCGGTGGTGCGGTCGAAGGCATTCCAGTGCACTCGGTCCGCCTACCGGGTTTGCTCGCCCACCAGGAGGTTCTCCTCGGGAATCCCGGCGAGTTGTTGACGATCCGGCACGACAGCATGAGCGTCGAGTCGTTCATGCCGGGCGTCATGCTGGCGATTCGCTCGGTTTCGTCGCTCAGGGGTGTCAACGTCGGGCTCGATGCGCTGATCTAGTGGTGCGTCGCCGCACTCGGCTGCACTGGGCACCGGGTATCCGAGGCGGCCGGTTCGGTCCAGCTCAGGTGTTCAGTTCGACGAGGCTCGAGATTCCCAGGCCGTAGGCGATGGCGACTGCCTCGACGATCGCGATCATCACCCACAGTCGTCTGCCTCGGGCGGTCAGTTTCACGACCGCCGCCCCCACCAGCACCCAGGCCACCACGTCGAGATAGATGGTGAACGGTAGGTCGCCGGCCAAGGCCGCAAAAAGTCCCGAGACGGGAGCTCCGGCTGCGAACAAGGTCAGCCCGACCCGTTCGGTGAGGCCCGCCGGACTCGGACCGAGAATGATGCCGAGGCCGGCCGCCACCAACACGGCGGCGACTCCGAGCAATACGCCGACGGCAACCGTCAGGTCGCGGCAGCCGAGCCCCTCGGCGTCCCGGGACGCCATTGACGGTCAGGACTCGTTGATCGTGACCGAGGAGATCACGCAGTCCGACGTGGGGCGGTCGCCGGGTCCGGTCGGGACGGCGGCGATGGCGTCCACTGCTTCCATCCCTTCCGACACGGAGCCGAAGATCGTGTACTGGTGGGGCAGACCCACGTCGGCCAGACAGATGAAGAACTGCGAGCCGTTGGTGTTGGGCCCGGCGTTGGCCATGGCAACCGTTCCACGGGCGTATGAGCCGTGGCCGTCCAGCTCGTCGCGGAACTTGTAGCCGGGACCCCCCCGACCCGTGCCGGTCGGGTCGCCGCCCTGGGCCACGAATCCGGGGATGACGCGGTGGAAGATGACGTTGTCGTAGAACCCTTCACCGGCCAGGAATACGAAGTTGTTCACCGCAAGTGGTGAGCGAACTGCGTCGAAGTCGATCGTGATGTCGCCATGGTTGGTGGCGAGCACGGCCTGATACGTCTTGTCCAGGTCGATGCCCAGGTCGGGAGCGCTGTCCCACTGTTTGGCTGCCACGAGGGTCCTTTCGATCCGTGAGGGAGCGACGCTAACCCGCCCCGTCCCTCATCCCCAATCGTCAGAACAGGGCGCTCGCCAGCCGGCGCCGGTACGCGGCGGTGAGAGGATGATCCGGCCCGAGCAGCTCGAACAGGTCCAGCATCACGAGTCGGGCCTGATCCGACAGTTCTGGTTCCCGCATCGAGACAACCTCCAGCAACGTGTCGAAACCACGTTCGTAGGCACCGGCTGCGGCGAGGCCCTTTCCGAATGCGAGCAGTGAACCGGGGGTGCCGTCGGCCGCGTCGCGCTCCAGTGCGGCCAGGTCCCCCCCGCCGGTGAGCCGCGACGCCGCCATCAGCTGGCGCACGCCTTCGGTCGGGGCGAGGCGTTCGAGAACTTCGATCGCTTCGGACGAGAGGCCTCGTTCCAGCAGGAGCGCGGCCAGGCCGGTTCCGGCGATTTCGTGGGCCGGGTCGCGTTCGAGCACCGCTCGCCAGGTCTGCTCGGCGAGGGCTTCATCGCCTTCTTCGAGAGCGATGTGGGCGCGTTCGGCGGCGATGTCGAGGTCGGAGGGCACGACACCGTTGACGAACTCCCTCACCTGTGCCTCGGGTAGGGCGCCGGTGAAGCGATTCACCGCTTCGCCGTCCTTGAACGCAATGACAGTTGGGATGCCCTGGACTCCGAACTGCATTGCGAGTTGCTGGTTCTGATCGACATCGACCTTCGCCAGCTCCCAGGACCCGTTTGCTTCTGCCGCCAACCGCTCGAGCACCGGACCGAGGACCTTGCAGGGGCCGCACCATTCGGCCCAGAAATCGACGACCACCGGCACCTGGTGCGAACGCTGCAGCACCGACGTGGCGAATTCCGCTGTGGTGACATCTGTGACGCTCATGACCTCAGGCTACCGGCGCCGCAGAACCATACGGTCAGGCCACTACCATCGACGCAATGCACATAGATGCACCCCCGTTCGGGGCGGTCCTGACCGCGATGGTCACTCCCTTCGGCGACGACGGCGCCGTCGACCACGGTCGACTGGCCCGGCTCGCCCGTTTCCTCGTCGACAACGGCTCCGATGGTCTCGTGGTCACCGGGACGACCGGCGAATCCCCGACCCTCGGTTTCGAGGAGAAGCTCGCTTGTTATCGCACCGTCGTCGAGGCGGTGGGATCACGGGCCGTGGTCGTCGCCGGCACGGGCACCTACGACACCGCCGAGTCCGTCCTTCTCTCCCAGAGGGCGGCCGACATGGGCGTCGCGGGCTTGATGGCGGTCACTCCGTATTACTCGAAGCCCGGCCAGAGCGGGATTCGCGCTCACTTCGAGGCCATCGCCGACGCCACCGATCTCGGCGTGCTCGTCTACAACATTCCGGGTCGCACAGGGAGCCGGATCGAGCTGTCGACGCTGGCCGCCCTGGCCGAGCACCCGAACATCGTCGCGACCAAAGACGCGGTGATGGATCTCGATTTCACCTCCGAGACGGTTCGGACGATTCCGGATCTCGCCGTCTACTCGGGCCAGGACTCGTACACGTGGCCGATGATGGCGGTGGGAGCGATCGGTGTCGTGTCTGTGATCGCTCATCTCGCCGGCAATGAGGTGAAGGCGATGGTCACGGCGGCCCTCGGCGGGGACAGCGAGACGGCCCGCCGTCTCCACCAAAGCCTGCTGCCGTTGTGCTGGACCTGTTTCCTGGAAACCAATCCGACATCTGTGAAGGCCGCGATGTCTGCGTTGTGGGAACCGGTCGGGGCGCCCCGCCTGCCGCTCGTTCCGGCGTCGGCGGAAACTGTCCAGGCGATCAAAGAAGCCATGACGACGTTGTCGCAATCGTGAGCGTCCAGGTTTCATTTCTGGGTGGGCTCGGGGAGATAGGCCGCAACTGCGCGGCGTTCGAAATCGACAAGAAGTTGTGCCTGGTCGACGTGGGGCTGATGTTCCCCGAGGAAGACATGCTCGGTGTCGATCTCGTCTTCCCCGACTGGAGCTGGCTCGTCCAGCGGCGCAAAGACGTCGAGTGCGTGATCCTGACCCACGGGCACGAAGACCACGTTGGTGCGCTTGCGTACTTCCTACGGGACATCAACGTCCCGGTCTACGGGACGAAGCTGACCCTGGAGCTCGCCCGGGGACGGGTTGAAGAGCTGGGTGTGAGCGCCAACTTCCGTCTGGTTGAGAGCCTGCAGTGGACCGAGCATGGCCCATTCCGGTTCCAGTTCATCCCGGTCAGCCACAGCGTCCCGGATGCATCGGCGGTGGCCTTCGACACACC
>JAOUGY010000255.1 GCA_029865445.1 Acidimicrobiia bacterium
CGTTTCAGCGTGTGACAGCCAATCTCGCCGCCGAGCAGGCGGCGGGTCGCTACTACGCCGCATCGGTGGTGTCGGCCTTTGTTCCGCGCACTATCGGAGGGGCTCGTCAGCTGAGCCGTCACACCCTCGGGATCTCCATCGACATCAACCCCGCTCAGAACCCCTATTCGACGGACCCGGACCGGCTCATCACCAACATCCCCGCCTGGTACGTCGAGGCATGGCGAGACGCCGGGTTCTGCTGGGGTGGTGACTGGATCGAGAGCAAGGATCCGATGCACTTCGCATGGGAAGGCCCGGGACCCGACGCGCCCCTGGTGCTTCGTGCGCCCGGGGGTTCCGAGACGGCGTTCACGCCGGCGGAGACATATCCGACGGCATGGGGCGATCTGGCTTCGGGGCCGGGAATGGTGGTCGCCGACCTCGGTGGGTTCGGGGCGCTCGACGTGGGACGCCTCAGGCCTCACGCCAAAGGCACGGTCATCGACGTGGTCCCGGGGCGGTCCGGGTTCCTCGAGTGCTCCCACTATCGGTGGCTCTCACCAGCCGTCGTACCCGATCTTGGATTGGCCACCATGGGCGACGTCGACGGCGACTCGCGCAGCGATCTCGTGGCGATCGACCCGGCCGGGAGTGTCGTCGTCGCCCGGCGTGCCGACGAGTTCGAGGAGCCGGTCGTCACCCAGATCGATGGGCTCATCCCTGCGCCGGCGTTCGTCACGGTCGGGGACTTCGACGGTGATCACCGTGGCGACCTTCTCGTGGCATCCTCCGGGGGTCAAGCCCAGGTCCGCCGAGGGACCGATCCAACCGACGTGATCGCCGATTTCGACCTGGGCGTTTCCCCGAGAGCGATTGCGGTCGGGGATCGGGAAGGGGATGGGGAGATCGAACTCTTCGTCGCCCTCGACGACACCGGGGTCCGGATCTACCGGGCGGACGGCACCGTCGTGTCGGATCGCATCGAATTGGACGCGGTCGACGTGGTGGGCATCGGCGCGGCCGACGAAGATGGCGAAGGACGCTCGGACATCTCGCGATTGGAGGCCGATGGGACGCTGCACGTGGCAACCGGCAACAGCCCCACCGGCCGGGCGGCCGATGGCTGGTGGCGGAACCCGGATTACGAGTGCGACGACGACTGGGTTCCGCTCGTGTGGAACGGCACCTTCTACGACGATGACACCTCCATGTTCGAAGCCGACATCGAGGTCGTTGCGGACCTCGGGGTGACCCGAGGGTGCAATCCACCGTTCGCCGACGCCTACTGCCCCGACGATTCCGTCACCCGCGGTCAGATGGCGGCATTCCTCGTCCGGATGTTCGAGTTGTCTCCGTCCGGTGAAGACCGATTCACCGATGACGGCGAGAGCGAGTTCGAAGATGACATCAATGCGCTGGCTGCTGCCGGCATCACCAGCGGGTGCACTCAGACCAGCTTCTGTCCCGACCTTCCGGTGTCTCGCGGTCAGATGGCGGCATTCCTCGTCCGAGCCCTCGAACTCGAGGCCGACACGTCCGGGAACCGGTTTGCCGACGACGACCAATCAGTGTTCGAGAACGACATAGAGGTGCTGGCGGCGTTCCGAGTGACGAGAGGATGTGATCCACCCGCCAACTCTCGCTTCTGTCCCGACTCGGCGGTCGATCGAGGCGAGATGGCGGCGTTTCTGGGTCGGACGACCCAGATCGACTGAATCGAACACACCCGCTCCAGTTTCGAGGCCCGAAACGCCGATGACCAGATCATGAGGTCGAGGATCGCGCTCCTGCTCGCCGCTCTGTTCGTCGCGCTCACCGTGCCCGCCGGGCCGGCGTCCGCCGCCGAGGACCCGGAATGGATCTTCGAAGGGGCAGGCTGGGGGCACGGCGTCGGCATGTCGCAATACGGCGCCTACGGCATGGCCCTGGACGGGGCCGACCCCTCCGAGATCATCTCCCACTTCTACTCTGGGGCCCAGCTCGACCAGCTCGGCAATCGGTCGCTTCCGGCGTGGTGGTCCGATCCCTACCCCCTCACCGTCGGATTGCTACAGAACGTGACGTCGTTCACGGTGCAGGCCGTCAACGGCGATCTGACGTTGTGCCGCCGTGCGACGACTCAGGCAACCTGTACGCCGGAAACGATCCCCGCCTACGCCGCCTGGACGATCACCGGTGACGGGACCACCTGCGTGGTCGAAGATGCCACCGGCTCCGAGCAATCCGGAGATTGCTCGCTTGACATCACGTGGGAACAGGGGACGTACACCCGCGCCAAAGTCGGGGGTACCGAGTACGCCCACGGCGTTCTTCGGGTGCGAGACGACGGAAGCGGCGAGATGAACGTCGTTCTGGACGTGGAGCTCGAGAAGTACCTCCGGGGCATCGCCGAGATGCCCGCCACGTGGCCTGCCCACGCACTCGAAGCGCAAGCCATTGCGGCTCGCAACTATGCGGTTCGCCGGGTCCTGGACACTTCCGACTCCGAGGGTACGCCGACCAGGGCCTGTGACTGCCACATCTACGACTCGACGTTCGACCAGGTGTACGCGGGCTGGAGCCGGGAAGGTGTTTCGCCCAACGGCTGGGTGGCGGCGGTGGAGGCCACCACGGGTGCCGTCGCCTATCACCCGTCGACGAATCTCGTCTTCACCGCCTACTACTCGTCGTCGTCAGGGGGGGCCACCGAAGACAACGAGACCGTGTGGGGTGGCGCCCCGGCCGCCTATCTCCGGTCGGTGAACGACCCGTGGTCGGTGAGTGGCGATGTGGGCAACCCATACTCGCAGTGGACCGTCTCCTTCACCGCCTCGAAGCTTGCGTCGATCCTCGGCTGGGATCAGGTGTCGGCCGTGGACCTCGCCGCCGGGCCTCCGGGGGCAGTCGTCCGGTTCTCCGGGCGCAACAACGGCGAAGAGGTCGAAACCGAGTTCCAAGGCGACGACCTCCGAACCACCTTTGATCTTCGCTCGCCTTGGGTATCGGCCGTCGTGGCGCCGTATGACTTCCGGGATGTCGGATCCTCGGTACACCGTGAGGCGATCACGTTCATCTCGGATTTGGGGATCACGAAGGGATGCAATCCACCGGAGAACGACCGTTTCTGTCCGGACGCGACGGTGACCCGCGGTCAGATGGCCGCGTTCCTCGGTCGGGCCGTCGGGTTCGGGCCGGGGGAGCCCGGCAGGTTCTCGGACACTGCCGGGTCGGTGTTCGAAGCCGACATCGATCGGCTGGTGGCTGCCGGCGTGACCAAGGGATGTAACCCTCCCGACAATGATCGATTCTGTCCCGACGGTTCGGTGACCCGCGGTCAGATGGCGGCGTTCTTGGTCCGGGCTTTCTCGTTCGAGCAGGTCGGCGACGCGGAATTCTCCGACGACAACGGGTCGGTGTTCGAACAGGACATCCGGCGGCTGGCCGAGGCAGGTGTCACCAAGGGATGCAATCCTCCTTCCAATGACCGCTTTTGCCCGGACGATCCCATCACGCGAGCCGAGATGGCGACGTTCCTCATGCGAGCGATCCAGGTGACCTCCGGCTGACGGGTAAGATCTTCCGCTCTGGAGGATCTCTTGAACGACCCTGTTGAATACTTTTCTTCCGAGGACTGGACCCTCGGTGTCATCGGCCTTGGATACGTCGGTCTCCCGCTGGCGGTCACGGCCTCCGAGCGCGGTCTGGGTGTGATCGGGTTCGACGTCTCCGGCTCTCGCTGCGCGGAGCTGATGGCCGGACGATCTCACGTCGAGGATGTCTCTGATGGCGAACTTGGAGCAGCTCTCGACAGAGGGGCGAGGTTCACCTCAGACCCCACGGAGCTGGGTGCAGCCGACGCCCTCGTCATCTGCGTGCCGAGCCCTCTGGGTCGCAACCGTCAGCCGGACCTGTCGTACATCGAGGCTGCCGCTCGGACCGTCGAGTCGGTCCTGCGGCCGGGCCAGCTCGTCTCGCTCGAGTCGACCACCTATCCCGGTACCACCGAAGACATCGTCGCTGCGGCCGTGGACAGGGCCGGCCTGACGATCGATGACGACGTATGGGTCGTCTTCTCGCCGGAGCGGGTATCCCCGGGAGACACCATGAAGACAGGAGAAATCCCGAAAATCGTGGGCGGCGTCACCCGGATGTCGAGCGCGGTCGGCGCTGCTGCCTATTCCCGCATCGTCAGTGCGGTTCACTCCGTGTCGTCGGCCCGGGCCGCGGAGATGGCCAAGCTGTTGGAGAACACGTATCGGGCCGTCAACATCGGTCTCGTCAACGAGATGGCTCAACTCGCTTTCAAGCTCGACATCGACATCTGGGAGGTCGTGGATGCGGCTGCGACCAAGCCGTTCGGGTTCCAGCCATTCTATCCAGGGCCTGGCGTCGGGGGCCACTGCATCCCGCTCGATCCCCAATACCTGGCTTGGCGGGCGAAGGAGGCCAACTTCGCGACCCGGTTCATAGACATCGCAGAGCAGGTCAACACGATGATGCCGTCATACAACGCCGACCGTATCGCCGCACTCCTCAATGAACGTGGTCTTCCCGTCTTTGGGACCAAGATCCTGGGTGTGGGAATCGCCTACAAGCCCGATATCGGCGACGATCGGGAGTCCGCTTCGTTGGACGTTCTCGATGAGCTTCGACGTCGGGGGGCGGACGTGGTCGTGCTGGATCCCCTCGTCGGCGACGACCGTATCCGACACCACGGCTACGAACCGGCCGGCGACGATCTGTCCGGATATGCACTCGCGGCTGTGCTGTGTGACCACGAGGTGATCGATTACGAACGCCTCGCAGCATCTGTGCCGGTGGTGTTCGATGCTCGGGCGGCCTACCGTAAACGCGGTATCGAGGCTGGCAACGTAGTTCCGTTGTGACCTCGCGTCGTGTTCTTGTCATAACCACTGTTCACTCCGGTGATGACAACCGGATACGCGAGAAGACCGTCAGAACGCTCGCGATGGACCGTCCCGTCACGCTGGCATGCCGGGAGCCCGGCCCATCGGACAGGAGAGGGCTCGACTACCTCCCCCTCCGAGGTAATCGGATTCAACGCAACCTTCGTGCGGCGCGCATCGTGTTCAGGGCTCATGGGCAGGTGCTCTCGTTGCACGATCCAGAACTTCTGCCGCTCGGAGTGCTGGCCTCCCTGGCCGGACGAGCCGTCGTCTTCGATCTCCACGAAGACGTGCCGGCCCAGATCCTCACGAAAGATTGGATCTGGCCCTGGGCCCGCCGACCCCTGGCATGGACGGTTGCCGCGCTGCTCCGGATTGCCGAAAGGACGCTCACCGTGACGCTTGCGGAGGGTTCGTATCAACGGCTGTTCGTCAGACCTCACACCGTCATCGCCAACTACCCGATCGTCGACACCCTTCCGACGGCCGAGGCAGAAGGTGCTGGCGTGGTCTACGTGGGGGACGTCACAAAGGAACGCGGCTTGTATGAGGCGGCCGAGGCATGCGCCGCCGTCGGTCTCGACTTGACGATCGTGGGACCGGTGCGCGAGGAGGTGGA
This sequence comes from Acidimicrobiia bacterium, assembly GCA_029865445.1. GTDB lineage: Bacteria > Actinomycetota > Acidimicrobiia > Spongiisociales > ZC4RG35 > JAOUGY01. Next base: position 5,488 of record JAOUGY010000255.1, read on the forward strand.
GCGCGACATCCGAGCAATCGCCGGCCGCGGGGCCACGCTGACCGGGAGGCTGTCCCACGCCGAGGCCATGAGACGCGTTGCCTCCGCTTCGATCGCCGTCTCACCGTTGCGAGACCTACCCAACTACCGGCA
>JAOUGY010000256.1 GCA_029865445.1 Acidimicrobiia bacterium
AGCCCGCCTTCGGTGTCGCCGTACGCCACGACCCGGTCGGCGCCGGCGGCGTCGATGACGGCCACGATGTCGTCGACGTTCTCCTCCACTGTGTGCCACGTGGTCCGGTCCGACACCGGGTCCGATACGCCCGACCCACGCATGTCGTAGAGGATCACTCGACCCATTCCCCCGAGTCGGTCCAGGAAGCGGACGGCGGACGGCTCGTCCCAGATGGCGTCGATGTTGCTGATTGCATTGTTGACGAAGACGATGTCTCGATCGCCTTCGCCGAAGACCTGATACCCGATGTATCCGCGGTTCGCTTCCGCGTACCTGGTTTGGGGACGGGGACCCGTCCATCGCCCGTCGACCATGCGATCATCATATTTTCCTTTGCGGCCTCTGTGATGGAAGTTCGCACCTGTCACAATCCCGGGTATGCCATCGCCGCTCGACGTTCGCTTCTGCACCACACCGGGTGGAGTTAGCCTCGCCTATGCCGTCGACGGCGAGGGCCCACTGCTGGTGAAGGCCGCCAACTGGCTCACGCACTTGGACCATGATCAGGAGAGCCCTGTTTGGCGTCATTACCTCGAAGCGTTCACGTCTCGCTTCACGTATCTCCGGTACGACGAGCGCGGCTCGGGACTGTCGGACTGGCAGGTCGAGAGTCTCACCTTCGAGGATTGGGTCGAGGACCTCGAGACGGTGGTGGATGCTGCAGGAGTCGATCGGTTTGCCCTTTTGGGAATCTCCCAAGGTGGTGCCGTCGCCATCGAGTATGCGGTTCGTCACCCAGATCGGGTATCACATCTCATTCTGCTGGGCGCGTACGCCCGTGGTCGGCGCATGCGCGGAAACCTCGATTCCGAAACGGAGTGGATGCTCAACCGACACTTGATTGAAGTTGGGTGGGGCACCGACCATCCGGCATTCCGACACGTCTTCTCCGAACTCTTCATACCCGGGGGTACACCGGCCCAGCACGCGTGGTTCGATGACCTGATGCGCCGGTCGACCACGAACGAGAACGCCCTCAGGTTCATCGAGACATTCGGCTCGATCGAGGTGTCGGATCGTTGCCCGCTCGTGCGAGCCCCGACTCTGGTGCTGCACCCGATTGGGGATCGGAGCGTGCCGTTCGACGAGGGGCGCCGCCTCGCTGCACTGATCCCGGGTTCACGGCTCGTGCCGCTGGACAGCGACAACCACATCGTGTTGGAACACGAACCCGCCTGGCGTCGGTTGCTCGACGAGGTGACCGCTTTCCTGACCGGGCAGCGTTCGGCCCCGTCGGAGCCGCGGATGACCTTGTTGATGAGCGACATCGTCGACTCGACACGCCTCATGGAAGTCATAGGTGACGACGCGTGGGTCGACGTGCTGGCCTGGCACGATTCCACCCTCCGCTCACGCTTCATCGAGTTCGGCGGTGTCGAGGTCGATCACACCGGTGACGGATTCCTCGTTTCCTTCTCATCACCGCAGAGTGCAGTGGCGTGTGCCGTCGAGATCCAGCGTTCCCTCTTCTCGCACCGCAAGACAGCCGGATTTGCACCCCGAGTGCGTATAGCGGTGAATTCAGGAACCGTGGCGCTCCAGGATGGCCACCCTCGAGGCCGGACGGTTCATGTCACGGCGAGAGTGCTGGCCGCAGCCGGCGCCGGCGACATCCTCGCGACCGCACCACTCCGGGATGCGGTCGGCCATGGGATCTCGACGGGGAACCCCCGTCGGATTCCTGCTCAGGGTATCGACGACCCGATCGAGGTGATTCCGATCGTGTGGCAGTGAGACCCGTCCTTGTTCGGGACTCGTCTCAGGCCGAGTCGGCGCTCCAGCCCGTCACCTCCACGATCCGAAACACGAGGATCCGATTGAACGGCCGATCCCGGTATTGCGTGTAGCGCAGGACGAGCAGGTCGGCGAGGTTCTGCGTCCGCTGGGTCGTTGGCGTCGGTTGCCACCGGAGCTCCGCTCGTACCCACCACAGCTGCGACCAGTCGACGGCGTCCCAGCGTTCGACCAGGAGTGTTGCCCGCGGGTCGGCCTCCAGATTGCGTTCGCGTTGCAGGCGACCGGACGTCTTCGATTTGATCCGATCGATCGGTATGCCGGCGAACCCGTCGTCGTCCACGGCAAACACGACCGGGACGAGATCGGTCCCGCGTTCTGGATGCACGGTGCCGAGGATTCCGTGATCGTGCGCCGACAGGCGGGCCAAGGCGTCGTTCTCGTCCAGCCTCAATGGGGTACGTCCAGATCGGATCGAAAGGGCCACATCGTCAACCGGACCCTACCGAACGACGGTTGCGCCGCCGGTCTTCCCAGGTGGTGCCCGATTACCCTGGAGCGATGACATCGGGGTCTGGAATCAGGTGAGGTCGGCATGAACGTCGCGGTATGGGTGGCGCGCAACGGTCGGCGGTGGCCGTCGGCTCCAGCGATCGCCGATGGCGAGCGGGTGCACGCGCATTGGGGCGCTTTCGCTTCTCGAACGGCCGGACTGGCGGCCGGCTTCAGATTCGAATTGGGATTGGAACCCGGCGACCGGGCCGCGATCGTCATGCAGAATCGCCCCGAGTACCTCGAGGCAAAATTCGGCATCTGGCATGCCGGCCTCATGGCGGTTCCTGTCAATGCGCGCTTGCACCGCGACGAGATCGCCTACATCCTCGAGGACAGCGGAGCGCGGATCGTCTTCACAGACGATCAGCACGCAGAGGACCTCGATTCGCTGGTCGGAAGAGTCGAGTCGCTGGAAGAGGTGGTCCTGGCTCCGAGTGATCGGTGGGATCGGCTGGCGGTGGCCGACCCGGTGCCCGTGGTCGACCGGGACCCAACCGATGGCGCTTGGCTGTTCTACACCAGCGGCACGACGGGCCGCCCCAAGGGTGCGGTGATCACCCACCGCAACCTGCTGATGGCGTCGCTGTCGTACTTCGCCGACATCGACCAACTGTTGCCGGGCGACAGCGTGCTCCACGCCGCGCCCCTGTCTCACGGGTCGGGCCTCTACGGACTCCCACACGTGGCGAAGGGCGCGGTGAGCGTGATACCGCAATCGGGAGGGGTGGATGGCGATGAGATCGCAGGCCTCCTGAATCGATGGCCGGGAATGTCGTTGTTTGCCGCACCCACGATGGTCAAGAGGCTCGCCAGCGATCCCGCGGTGGCGGGTGCCGACCTGACCAATCTGAAGACGATCATCTATGGGGGCGCACCGATGTACCTGACGGACCTCGAGGAGGCGTTGAGCGTCTTCGGTCCGCGCCTCGATCAGATCTACGGACAGGGCGAGTCGCCGATGACCATCACCGGACTTTCGAAGGCGGATCACGCCGACAGCAAACACGCCCGCTGGATCGAACGGATGCAGAGCGTGGGCGTGGCCCGCACGGACGTCCAGGTTCGGGTGGTCGACGCCAACGATCGTGACCTCCCGATGGGCGAGATTGGCGAGGTGGTCGTTCGCGGCGACGTCGTGATGGCCGGTTACTGGAGCCAACCGGACGCCACCGCCGAAGCGTTGCGCGGTGGGTGGTTGCACACGGGTGACGTCGGGTCGTTCGACGAGGACGGCTACCTGACGCTACGGGATCGGTCCAAGGACCTCATCATCAGCGGTGGCATGAACATCTACCCCAGGGAGGTGGAGGAGGTGTTGCTCCGCCATACCGGCGTTCGGGCGGTCTCTGTCGTCGGCAGGCCCGACATGGAGTGGGGAGAGACAGTTGTGGCGTTCGTGGTCGCCGCGGAGGGTTCGTCGCCACCCCCGATCGAGGATCTCGATCGCTTGTGCCTCGATCACATTGCCCGGTACAAGCGACCGAAGGCCTACCGGTTCGTCGATTCGCTGCCGACCAACAATTACGGCAAGGTTCTCAAGCGTGAGTTGCGAGGCATGTTGGAGGGTGAGGCGTACTCCGATCGGTGACCTACGGCGCCGTCCCTTGGCAGCTCTTCCGACGGACGGACCGTCCCGATGATGTCGCCTCCAGGCGACATGAGAGACACCGGCGTGATAGAACTTGCGATACGAGCCGTCCAGCGGACGATTTGCGCGACCGTGAGGTCACAAACTGACTCCCGGTGGCGTTGGTTGAGCAAACCCCGACCAAGAGGAGGACCCGTCGCATGAAACTTGCCCTCTATCTGCCGAACTTCCGAGACCGGGTGACGGTCAGCGAACTCGAGGAGCTCACTGCCCTCGCCGAGGAGCTCGACTTCGACTCAGTATGGACGCTCGACCGCATCGTTGTCCCGGAGGCGTCGGACCGCCAAGAGCTGCAGTACCCGTTCGGCATGATGGAGGCCTTTCCGCCCGCCCTCCCGGTGGCAGCCCGCGGCGGCTGGCTGCAAGGATGGCCACTCATTCCCTGGCTGGCCGCCAAGACGACCAAGGTCCGGATCGGTATGAGCATCACCGACACGCCGTACCGTGCCCCCGGTGTGCTGGCTGCCGAGTTGGCGACCGTCGATCAGCTGTCGAACGGTCGGTTGAACGTCGGCGTGGGCTCAGGGTGGATGCCCGAGGAGTTTGCCGCCGCCTCGGCGTCGCACATCTTCCCCAAACGGCACAAGCACGTGCGGGAGACCCTCGAGATCATGGAAGGTATCTGGACCAACGAGCTCTTCGAATACCACGGTGAGTTCGCCGACTTCGACAAGTGCGGGTTTGGGGCAAAGCCGGTGCAGAAGCCTCGGCCACCCATCTTCTTCAGCGGGCTCAAGGATCCGAAGCGTTCGGCGAACCGTATCGCGAAGTACAACCTCGAGGGCTGGATCGGGATCCAAGACACGCCCGAAGAGCTCACCGAGTGGCGGGGACCGATCCAGCGGGAGTTGGAGGAACTCGGCAAACCCGACGCGATGGACAACCTCGAACTGTGCAGCATGTATTGGTTCCTCATCACCGACGAGGAGACCGATCAGGCTCCGGCGGGCAAGGCCAGCAACATCCTCGTGGGGACTGCGGCGCAGATCACGGACAACCTCAAGCGGCTCAAGGAAGCCGGGCTGACGATGCCGCTCCTGTGGCCGCCGTTCCAGTCGATCGTCGACGTTCCGGTATCCAAGACACTCGACGACATGAAGCAACTCAAAGAGGAGATCCTGCCGCAGGTCGAAGCGATGTAGGTTCGCCTCCTCGTCCGGTCCTGCCCTGCCGTCCGGTGGGGTGGGACAGGGTCGGAGTCCCGTCTCGGGTCTCAGCCCTGATCAAGCGCTCGTGTCCCACCAGTCGAGGACACGCAGGGAGCGGAGGGTGTTCCACCGACTGGGTGCCCCGACGGGTGCTTCCAGGTCGAAGTGGACTCGGCCCGGGTGAATGCGGTCGAGCAGCCACCGGCCGTCGGGCCGGCGCTTCGACCGGATGAGTTCGATCCCTTCCTCCATGCGCGGATCCACACGGTCTCGACGGCGGAAGTAGTCGAGGGAGCGCAACACGTCGTAACGCCAGTAATAGGGGAATGCGAAGTCTACGAACTGCGGATCGGCGACTTCGCCCGTGCTCTTCCGTCGGAACAAGTTGCGTTCGAGTAGGTACTCCTCGCCGGTGTAGAGGGCGTCGGCAACCGCGGGCGACGACCCGGTCGCCCGTTCGAAGGCGGCAATACCGTCGAGGACGTTGAT
>JAOUGY010000011.1 GCA_029865445.1 Acidimicrobiia bacterium
TCGCCGCCGTGAGCACTCCGGCGTCGACCCCTCCGTTCCGGGCGGCGTCGTCGATCACCATGACAGGATCGCCTGTGGTTCCTGCAGCCATCACAATCGCGGCCACCGCCGGAACCAGGCTGGGATTGATCTCCAGCCCGGCCACTTCGGTATACGATTTGCCGACGAGGGATCGGGAGCTGCCGAGGGCATCGACGACCTGCGCGGTGCGATCGAACGCAGCCACTCGGTACCGCTCCGGGCGAAGAGCCTGGATGGCTCTAGTTGCGGTCTCTTGAGCCGCCAGGAGCAGGTCCCAGCCGGACATCACGTGACTGCAGGCTGCGATCGCTCCCGAAACCGCGGCGGCGACGACGATCGACGATGCATCGAGGGTTTCGATGCGGGTTGCCTCGATGGTCGCCTCCACCAGCCGTTCGGGGTCCTCCCGAAACCAGATGCCGAGTGGAATCACCCGGGTCGCCGGTTCCGACGACGGCACACCCGAGGCGATTCGCGCCCCGTCTTCTGCCGCCGCCAGCCAGGCCCTGAACTCCTCGCTCGGGTTCACGTAAACGAACGAGGACGACCGTCCGAGTTCGAGCAGGTCCCGAACCAACACGTCGCTGTCGATGCCGTCGTTGCCGATTACATGGTACGAGACCACCGTCATCGCTTGGGTTCGGGCCGTGTAGAAACCGCGGGATGCTGCGATATCGCCGGCCGCCGCCGCCACCATGGCCCCCCTACCTCCATCGATGTGGAGTGATTGCAGCGCGGTTGCCGAGCGGCGGCTCTTGGCCGAGTCGTCCGGATCCGGATCCATCGGGGCAACGGTAGCCTCCCTCGGATGCAGACGGCGCTTCTCGTCGCAAACCCCGCCTCGTCGGGGTTCTCCCGGCCCCTTCACCGCAGGGTCGCCGCCACGCTCGCGCGAAAACTCGACGTGACCCCCGTCTGGCCCTCCTCGGCCGAGCACGCCCAGGAACTCACCGGGAAGGCGGTATCCGACAACATCGACATGGTCATCGCCATGGGCGGAGACGGGATCCTCCATCACGTCGCCCAGCCGCTCGTCGGGACCGCGACGACACTAGGTGTGATCCCATGCGGCACCGCCAACGTGCTCGCTCGGCAACTGGGTGTTCCCGTGAGAGCCACCGGAGCGGCGAAAGCCCTGGCAGCAGGGCCCCAGGTCATCGACGCCCCGGTGCTCGAGATCACTGGAAACGGGCCGCTCGGACCCATCCATCGTTTCTCGCTGTTCTCGTTCGGGGTCGGGGTGGACGCAGAGATAGTGGCGGCCGCCGAGGCGGATCCGCTCCGCAAACGCGATCTGGGACCGGTGCACTACGCCACCACTGCGATCGGTGTGGTTCGCCGCGACATCAGCCGGCGTGTGGGAGGACTTCGGGTTGGGGCCGGCGACCGTTCCGGTGTCGGGATCGGCGTGATGGCCCAATTCCGCGATTCGTACACATACTTCGGAGCGATGCCGATGCGCCTCGCCGCCACTCCTCCGAATCCGATGAACGTCCTGATCGTCGAAGAGCTCAAGGCACGCCGCACCCTTGGACTGCTGCGGGCGACGCTCGGGTCGGGCGGGCTCGACTCTGCGAAGGGATTCACCGTGTGGACCGGAGTGGAACAGTTCGAAGTCGCCGCCGACTCGCCGTCACCGATGCAGGCCGACGGGGAGTTGCTCGGATCCATGTCCGCCATCGTGGCCAGGTTCCGGCCGCAGGCTCTCCGCATCGCCATCCCCGCCCGCGAAGGCTGATCACCGCATCTGATTCATCACTAATTCGAACTCGGCGAGGGCGGCTGCCACCCCCGCTCGTCTTCGGAGCGCGTCACGCAGCGGGCGGCCCACACGACGGTCGATCTCCCTGGCCACCGCACGGGCGATCGCACCTCGTTGATGGCGAGCGACTCTCGCCGCCTCCCGCCCTCCAATCGTTCTCCCGACGAAGGCGGGAATGGCCATGCCCGCCAGCGCGGCCACGGCCACGACGACGGGGATCGTGAGATCGGCGCCCGTTCGTACCGCATCGACCACCCACAGCACCGCGCCGACGAGCGACAGCAGCGCGACCCTTCGCAGCCAGGCGAGCGATCTCATCCACCCTGCCGGGGCGGGGATGGCGATCGTCTCTCCGACCGACACCGTCTCGGCGGCCGACTCGACCGCATCGTCGACGTGGATACCAACGGCCCTGACCGCCTCGGCCGTCTCTCCTTCGAGCCGGCGAGCCAGTTCCGTCACGTACGTGTCGAGCCGCCTGATCGCCTCCACAGATCCACGACCGCCCTCCAGACGGCCTGTGAGCTCCACCACAACCGGCGCCAATCGGGGTCGGATCACCGACATGGCACGCCCGTGTGCGCTCCGTCCGAGCCGGGTCGCCTTTCGTATCAACGCCGCGTCCACGACATCATCGGTGATTCCTTCGGCGACACCCGCAAGAATCTCGTCCCACTCCGACGAGAACCCCGTGCCCCTGCCGCCCACCACACCGGCCGCTTCGGCGACGGCCCCCGCCGCGCCTGCCAGGTCGGTGACGAGCTTGCGATGAACGACTGCCTTGGCGTCACCGAGGCTGCGCAACGCCAGCACCAGATCATCGATACCTTGGGGCGGGCCGGCAACCGGGTCGGCGGCCGTCGTGAGGATCACCGCATCGTGGATGCCATCGTCACTCAGGCTCGCCCGCAAATCCGCCACCATCGCAGGGATCTCGGATTCGGCGACCCGATCGATCTGGTTGATCACAAAGACGAACTGTCCCTGATAGTCGGCGAGGGGTGCGAGGTGGTCACGATGGAGGACGCGGTCCTGGTATTTCTCGGGGTCGAGAACCCACACCACGGCGTCCACCTCCGGCAACAGACGCGCCACTGTCTGCCGATGGCTCAACTCGATCGAGTCGGTGTCCGGCAGGTCGATCACGGCCAGCCAGTCGTTTCGATCCTGGCCAATCATGTCGTCGATCCCGATGTCGTCGAGAAGTCGGATGACACCCGGTTCCGGGTTCACCGGGATCCAGGCCAGCGGCTCGGACGTGGTGGGTCGGAGGGCTCCTGAAAGGGCTACCTCCTCGCCCGCCAGGGCGTTGATCATGCTGGACTTCCCCGAACCGGTTCCGCCCGCCAGCGCCACCACCACCGTGGAACCGGCGTACCCACGTCGCGCTCTGACCCTGCGGGCAACCGCTCCGGCAGCCACTACCGCGGCGGTCGGCGCACTCTCCGCCGCGGCCGCCACGACCCGGTCGAAGGCGTCGATCGCGTCGAGGAGATCAGGCATATCCGAGTTCTTCGGCGGCGTCCGACAAGGCTTGGGCGGACCGCACCAGCGCCTCTCCGGTATCGATCGAATCGGTGGCGGCCTCGATCGCCTGGTGGAACCGGCTCGCCTCCGACACGAGCACGCCTCCCAGTCGGGTGGCGAGATCGCCGCGGGCCTGTTTGGCGAGTGATGTCGCCGCGGCCGAGCCGAAGAGATGCTCCAGAACCGTCTGTTGGGCCGCCGCCGCACCGGCGGCCACCCCCACCTCGGTACCCGTGATCCCGGCCGTCGACGCGAAGATCCCGAGAAGCAACAAGGTCGCCGCTCCGTTGATCCCGACTGAGGCCAGTCGCGCCAGACGGTACCGCCCCCGGCCTTGGTCGTGGATCAGGTCGACGATACCGGCGAGCCACTCGTCGACCTGGTGTTCGGCCTCGCCCACCAGCGTGTCACCGACCTTCCGGAGTTCTTCGGTGATCAAACCCCGAGCCGCCGGTTCGATCTCCCACGCAGTCACGGCGGCGGTGATCGCTCGCTGGGCGCGCATCGTGACGAGTCCCACCAGTTCGTCCCGAGCTTCTGAGCCGACCCGGGCCACGGCATCGGCTTCCACGGGGTCACCTCCGCCGAGGACGTCGCGAAGTCGGGCCCAGCCCCGCGAGATGATCGATGCGAGATCGGTGACGCCCAGCATGCGCTGCCAGCGGGTCACGACCTCGGTACGCACCAGATCTCCCCGGTCGAGGTGAAGTGCGACCTCTTCGGCCTGACTCTCGAAGGCTGAGAGTGCGGCGTCCCACAGTCCCTCGCCTTCGGTCGCCTGCCGATCGATCGCGGCCGCCGTTGAACGAGCTGCGACGGCCACAGCCTGCAACGCCCCCGACACCGTCTGATCGATGACGTTGGTCCGCCGCTCCACGAGCCCCTCGATCTCGCTCCGCACCCGTTCGATGGCTGCCTTCGGTAGACGCCCGTCGGATTTGAGCCGGTGTTCCTGGATCTGAATGATCAGATCGGTGCGGGCGTCGGGGACGCCGTTCGAGCGGAGCAAGGCCGTGAGGTCGGCGACCGCCCCCGACGACCGGCGAGAAAGCCGGTTGGCGATCACGACGAGCGGCATCGAGCGGTCGACGAGATCCTCGACGACCTCCCAGGGCACCGCATCGGCGTACCGCTGGGGGGTGGTGACGAACAGAGCGGCGTCGGCCATGGTGAGAACGGATTCTGCGATCTCCTTGTGCTCGGCAACGTAGGAGTCGAGATCAGGGGTGTCGACGATGGTGAGGCCGTCCAGCAGGGGATGATCGTCGGTCACGATCACGGGATCTCCGGCCACCGCGGCGGCACGGATCTCGTTGCGACGATGGCACCAGATCACCGGCCGCCGGGTGGTGGGCCGCAGCGCACCCGGTTCGCTCACGGTCGTACCCGCGAGCGAGTTGACGATGGTGTACTTGCCCGCACCCGTGGGACCGAACACCACCACGAGCAGCGGTGCGTCGAGGTTCCGAAGTCGCGGTTGGAGGTATTTGCGGGCGATGGTCGCCCCCTGCACCGCGGTTTTACGCCGCGCGACCTGGTCGACCACACCCAGGTCGAATCGAACCGAATCGAGGAGGTCGGCGGTTCTGTCGATCTCTGCGCGCAGAGTGGCGGTTCGTTGGATCTCGGGGGGCACGTCGGTACAGATTGTCGCAGATCGACGACGCAGTCACGGTGCCCGCAGTTCGGGGGTTCTCGTGGTTGGGATCTCGACTCTCTAGACCGCCGTCATCCGTCGAAGCCGAAAAACGTCACACCCTCCCGGTACGTTGCCGGGCATGAGTACGACGTTGTCCGATGACCAAGAGACCTCTGAACCGGCATCCGACGGCGAAGCCGTATCTGTCGACCGGGCGACGGTGACGATCACCGGTTTGGTGGTCACGGATCGCACGCTGGCAGAACTGGTGGCGCACGCCGGCACCCCGGAGGAACGAATTCGAATGATCGAGCGGGCGCTCGAGATCGGCGCTCGGGGTATTGCGTCGATGGGGATCGGCATCGATGTGGCCGAGATCGATCTCCGGGTGCTCAGGACCGTGGAACGGGTCACCACCGAGGCCGAGCAGTTGGCGCGGCGCATGCTCGACGACGCCCAGCAGGCCTTCACCCGATCGCTCGACCCGGAACACCGCTCCTCGGTCGTGGCCCGGTCGATGGCCGAGTTCAGTGCGTGGCGCGACACGTTCCTCGGGCAGGTCGATCCGGATTCGTCCGACAGCCACATCGGCCGGCTCCTCGCCCATCTCTCCTCGCTGCTCGGACCGGGCGGGGCCCTCGAGAACCGCCTGACCGAAGCTCTCGACCCCACGGCCGACGGGTCGGGAATCGCCGCGGTGTCGAACCTCATCGAACGACGTCTCGCCGAGATCCGCGACCTCGTCGCCTCCGAACGGGGACGCCGAGACGAAGCCGACCGTGGAACGGCAAAGGGCTTCGACTACGAGGACACGATGGAAGAGATCCTGCGCGGACACGCCCGCGGCTTGGGGATCATCGTGGAGCGAACCTCCCGGGATTGCGGGGCGCTCTCCGGTGAAGCGATGGTCGGAGACTTCGTACTGACGACTCCCGAAGGTCGGCGCATCGTCGTCGAGGCCAAGAACACCCGGAGCCTCTCACTCACCGGGAAAGACGGTGTCCTGGCCTTGCTCGACCGGGCGAAGGCCAATCGTGAAGCCGACATCGCGATCTGCGTGTCGGCCCAGGACGCCTTCCCTCTCGAGGTCGGACAGTTCGGTGTGTACGGCGACCGGATCGCCGTCGTCGACGACGGCGATGGAGCGATGCTGGCGGTAGCGCTGCGATGGGCCACAGAATCCCTGCGTCGAGACGGACACGAATCCGGCTCCGACGTCGATGCTGCCCTCATCGACGACCGGCTCCACCGTATGCGCCTGCTCGCACAGAGATTCTCGACGAGTCGTCGGGCGCTCACCGAGATCTCGGGATCCGTCGACAAGGTTCGTGACGGACTCGATGACATCCGGCGAGAGTTGCTCGACCTGGTCGACGAGGCGTCCAGCGGTCTCCGTTCCGGCGAACATGCCGAGGTCCTCCCCCTCACGGGATGATCGGTGCCGGGCCCGCGTCGCTTCATCGCGGACGTTGGGGACATGAGCCGGGAATAGAAACCGCAGCCCCTAGACTCTCGTCGTTCGGGGTCCTCGCCATCACATGACGAAATCACCATTCCGCCTGCTTCTCATCGCGCTCTCCGGCCTTGCGCTTCTCGTTGTCGGAGCGTTCGGGTTGTCGCGCCTCTTCGCCGGCGATACGGTCCTGGGCGACGTCACCGCTCTCGGGGTTCAGGTGGGAGGTCTGTCACCAGACGAGCTCACCTCGACACTCGAGACCGCCGCCGCCGAGCTCCAGGCCCGGGAAGCGGTGTTCAGCATTCGAGGGGCCACCACGCCATTGCTACCGGAACAGGTGGAGCTCGAGTTCAACGTCGCCGCCATGGCGGCGGAAGCGCTCCGGATCGGACGGGAAGGCGGCCTGTCGTCGCAGTTCCGATGGTGGATTGGTCACTTCGGCGACGCCGAAATCATCAGGACCGTGGCGACCGTCGACGAGGATGCCGTCGAGGACGTGCTGATGCTGTGGGATGAGGACTTCGTCGGCAACCCTCCATTTCCGGGCGGTATCCGATTCTCCGGCACGAACCCCGAACCGGACTACCCCCGCGATGGCGAGCAGATCGACAGAAGCGTGGCGCCATCGCTGATGCTCGACGCGCTCACGGCCGTGTCAGGCGAGGTCGTCGAGCTCCCGGTGGCGTCGATCGAGGCCAGACTCACCGACTTCGATGTCGACCAGGCCGTCGCCAACGCCCGGCTGTGGCTTTCGGCGCCCGTCGTCCTCCGCTCGGAGGACGGAGAGAAGAGCATCACCTTTTCACCGGATCAGCTGGCCTCAGCTCTCACGACAACGCCGACCGCGGACCGGCTGGAACTCGGGTTCGACCCGGCGGCCATCGAGCAGATCCTCGATGCCGCCCGGGACGAGCTCGAACAACCGCCGGTGGATGCCCGATTCGAGACGGACGGATACGACGTCAGCGTCGTCCCAGGGTTCAGCGGGACCATCATCGACCCCGAAGCCACCGCCACCGAACTGGCCTTGGCCGCCGGGTCGGCCGGCCGAACCGGTGTCTTGCCCTTCATCGAAGGCGCGGCGCCCGAAACGACCACGGCCGACCTCGAAGCCCTCGGGATCGAACACCTCGTCAGCCAGTTCACCACGTACCACGACTGCTGTCAGAACCGCGTCACCAATATCCACCTCATGGCGGATGCCATGGACGGAGCCATCGTCGCTCCCGGGGGCACGCTCTCGCTCAATGAGTACGTCGGTCCGCGAACCGAGGCGAAGGGATACCTCGAAGACGGCACCATCGTCGCCGGCGAGCTCACCAAGACGATCGGCGGCGGGGTGAGCCAGTTCGCCACCACCTTCTACAACGCGGTCTTCTGGGGCGGATATGAGGACGTCACCCACAAGCCGCACAGCTTCTACTTCCCCCGCTACCCCGAAGGAATCGAAGCGACCATCTCCTGGCCCGCCCCCGAGCTGATCTTCAAGAACAACACGGACGCCGGAGTCCTCGTGAAGACGTCGTATACCGACACCTCGATCACCGTCCGTTTCTACGGCGACAACGACGGTCGGGCCGTCGCTCTCGCCTATCCGGTCGGAGGGCCCCTGCAACGTGAGGTCATCAACGAAGGTGGAGCCCAGGCCCGGGTCGTCTCGGCGTCCGTGGGCGATCGGTTCGACTTCCGTGAACCCGGCGAGCCCGAATACAGGGCAAACCCCGACCTCGCCGTGGACCGGCAGGTCACGCTCCAGAGTTCGGGCGCCGGGTGGAGCGTGCGGATCACCCGCACCGTCACCATCGGTGGCAACGACGACGTTCAGGAGTGGGTCGCCGTGTACTCGCCCCGCCGGCAGATCATCGAGGTCCACCCGTGCATGGTTCCCGACACCTCGGTGGAATGCCCAGAGCCTTCGACGACCACGACGGCCGTCCCCCCGTCGACCACGGGAACGACGCCGACCACCGACCCTCCGCCGACCACCACGCCAACGACAGCCGGCGGTTGATCAGGAGTAGAAGCGGAAGAACTCGGAGACGACCGACGACGCCAATATGACGGCACCGTCGTTCCAGTCCTGAGGACGTCTCACCGAGACGGTGTTCGACATGACAAACACGTGATCCACCGAGGGGTCGGCCTCGAAGAGTCGCACCGCCAGCCTGGCCGGGAACGTGCTTTGGGCACGGGCCGCCTCGACACCGCTGAAGCTCTCCCCGACCTGGCCGGCGAGGCTGCGATCTGTGTCGATGATCAAAACATGATCGACGACGTTGGTCCCGTTGATCTCAATGGTCTGTCCCATGGGCGGTGGCGATCATAGCCGGTTGACCGATACGTCAACGACTGCCCCCTCCTCCCACCTCCGGTGCGCTCCTCCCACCCTTCTGCGACAGGGCACCCCGATCGCGCTCTCCGATGACATGGATCTTCATGAGGTTGGTGGAAGCCTGAACGTTGGGGGGAATGCCCGCAACCATCACGACCGCCTTCCCGCGCTCGCAGAGCCCTTCCTTCTCTAGGAACTTCTCGGCGGCCGCGATCATGACGTCGGTGTAGTCCCGCCGTCCGAATCGGTGCGGCAACACACCCCGGTACAGCGCCATCCGGCTCAACGTTGCCGGCTCGGGAGTGAACGCAACGATCTGCGCCGGTGGCCGGTACTTGGACAACAACCGCGCCGTGCTGCCCGACTCTGTGAACGCGACGATCGTCTCGATCTCGAGATTGTGCGCCGCTTCTACCGCCGCCCGTGCCACGGCCGATGCAAAAGAGTCACCGACGTCGATGAAGTCGATCATGGAGGCCTGGTCCATACCCGATTCGACCGTCGCACAGATCTTCGCCATCGTTTCGACCGCTTCCACGGGGAAGTCTCCGGCCGCCGTCTCGGCGGAAAGCATCACGGCATCCGTCCCTGCCAGGACGGCATTGGCGACGTCGGTGACCTCAGCCCGCGTCGGCCTAGGGGACTTGGTCATCGATTCGAGCATCTCGGTCGCCGTGATCGAGATCAGTCCTGCCCTGTTGGTCCGCGACAGGATGTCGGCCTGTACGAGCGGGAGCCGTTCCAGAGGCATCTGAACGCCCAGGTCGCCACGCGCCACCATCGCCCCCGACGCCTCGGTCAGGATGTCATCGAGGTTGGAATAGGCGGCTGCCAGCTCGATCTTGGCGATGACGGGTACGCCGGCCGCCAGTTCCCTGATCTCTTCGATGTCGGCGCCGGTTCGTACGAAGGAGGCCGCGACATAGTCGACCGCGATCTCCCGGCCGAACTCCAGGTCGATGCGGTCCTTCCCGGTTATCGCCGGCACCCGGAGGTTCGTGTCGGGGAACGCAACGCCCTTGCCATCCCCCAGCACGCCGCCCTGGATCACCTTGGCGTCGATTCGGTCGGCGTGTTTGGACTCCGCGACGACCCGAATCAGGCCGTCGGCGAGAAGGATTTCCTCCCCCGGTTCGACATCTTCGAGCAGGTGGTCGTAGTCGAGGAAGATCTCACCCGGCGGTGCCATCTCCCTCCCCTGCCGGAGAATGACGTGCTGACCGTTCGCCAGCTGAACGGCCCCGTCGGGGAAGAAGCCGACCCGCAACTTTGGGCCCTGGATATCCTGAAGTACCGCAACCACCCGGCCTTCGGCCTCTGCACCCTCCCGCACCCAGGTTGCGAAGCGCCGGTGCACGTCGTGATCGCCGTGACTGAAGTTGAGCCGGGCGACATCCATCCCGGCCGCGATCAGCTTCCGGACCTTGTCGGGCGAACCGACCGCAGGCCCGAGCGTCGCAACGATCTTGGTGAGGCGTTCCATCGGCTTGCGAGGCTACGCCTTCACCGGTCGGAGTGCGAACACGAACGGCGTTCACCTCGGACGCGAACCCACCCGTTCGAGGAATCGTGTGGCGTCCGACCGTTCGCTGGAGGCGATGTCGATTGTCTTCGCGGAGGCCGCCAACATCCCCGCGACCTGCCTCGCCCGCTTCTGGTCGAGGTTGGCGTGGGGCGCTTCGAGGACGACGACCGGACGGCTCGATGCGATCGCCCGGCACACTTCGATGAGGTAGGCCTCCGAATCCTCGGCGGCGGATTCGGGCTCGGCCAGAAGGTCACCCAACCCCATCGCCCTGGCGAGCTGACCTGCCCACGCCGCTTCCTCGGGTCCGAGGCCCAACCCGAGGTTCCACCCGACGAGACCTCGGAACATGATGGGAGGCGAGGCGACGATCTCGGCCTTTTCGAAGTCCACGAATCCGCCGTCATACGTGACGACCGCTCCTGGCCCCGTGGGCCAGGAGCTGCGGAGCAGGGATGCCGCGGCGAGGATGGCGGGCGCGAACCAGGCGACATACGCCAGGCCGCCCACGATGGCCGCCGCAACCGCGAGCCACGGCCAGTCGCCGAGAACCTCGTGAGCGAGCACCGACCGTCGCGTTTCGGCCGGCAGGAACCAGTACGCCCGGTCGACGTTGCGGCCTCTGGACGCCCACCGCCATCCCGCCACCCCCACCGCCAGCGATGCCGCACCCAGAAACACCGAAGCCGCCTCCTGCCATGGCCCGGCCGCAAAACTGCAAGCCGCCGTCAACGAAGCCAGCAGGCGAGCCCGCCGGGGGGCATTGATCCAAAGACCGAGACCGGCTCCGAAACCGGCGATCACCCAGGCCAGGGTCACTTGCCACGTCCCCTGCGGAGGAGCAACACGACCACGACAAGCGGAATGCCCCAGGCCAGGACCACAGCCAAGATGCCGGCGAGAGTCGACGGGTCCACTTCGATCAGGCCCCACCGAGATCGTCGACCACGAGGTCGGCGCCGGACAGCTCCGATTCGGGAACCGCTCCCCGCCGCACGGCGATCACGCGGGCGCCCGCTGCTCGGGCCGCGGCAATGCCGGTGGGAGTGTCCTCCACCACCACCGACCGCTCTACGGCGACACCCAACCTCCGCGCCACCTCCCGGTAGACATCAGGAGCGGGCTTGGGCCGATCGACCTCGTCGCCCGCAACGCTCACTTCCACGCTCAATCCCGTGGAGGCGAGCACCGCGTTCAGCCTCCATCTGGGGCTGTTCGAACCGACACCCACGGGCGTGCCCGAGGCGATCACCTGTTCGAGGAGCGCAACCGCGTCGGGAAACGGACTGACCCCCTCCGATGCCACGAGGTCGAGGAAACGCTCGCGGGCATCCAACTCCACCACATCGGCGGCTCGACCAACCAGCGGCGCATGGTGTTCTGCGAGATCACGCTCGGTCTTGCCGATGAAACTCCCGATCCGTTCCTCGGTGGTGTGACCGCCCAACCCGATGACCGTGGCCGTCCACGCCCGGACGGAGGCGGGCTCGGAGTCGGCGAGCACACCGTCGCAATCGAAAATGACCGCGTCGAACGGACCCAAACCGAAGATCTTCAGGACAGCTTCTCCCGCAAGAGCTCGTTGACGAGCTTCGGTTCCGCCTTGCCCTGGGTGGCTCTCATGACCTGACCCACCAGGAATCCGACCACCTTCTGCTCGCCCGCCTGGTACCGCTCGACCGCGTCGGGGTTCGCAGCCAGGACCTCGTCGACCGCGGCTGCAATCGCACCGGCATCCGAGATCTGGATGAGGTCTCTCCCTTCGGCCACCGCCTCCGGCGCTCCCTCACCGCGCATGACGCCGTCGAGCACGTCTTTGGCCGCGGAAGCGGACACCTTGGAATCGGACACCATCGCCACGAGCGCCGCCAGCCATTCACCGGTGAGCGGGCTGTCACCCGGGGCGGTGTCCTCGCGCCGCAGCCAGGCCGTCACCTCACCGGTGATCCAGATGGCGGCGGCCTTGGCGTCCGCTCCTGCATCGACCGCGTGGTCGAACACCGCCCGGAGATCGGCGTCGGCACCGGCCAGCACGCCGGCGAGGTGAGGGTCGAGGCCGAGATCCGCATACCGGGCTCGGCGCTCCGCGGGCAGTTCGGGCAGCGACTGTCGTATCTCGGCCTGCCAGGTGGCGTCGATGACGATCGGAACGAGATCTGGTTCGGTGAAGTACCGGTAGTCCGACGAGCCTTCCTTGGTCCGCATGCCATGGGTGACGCCGGCCTCCTCATCCCAATGCCGGGTTTCCTGGATCACCGTCCCTCCCGAGGTGATCTCGTCGACCTGTCGTTCGATCTCGTAGGCCACCGCCCGCTCCAATGACCGGAACGAGTTCATGTTCTTGATCTCGACTTTGGTGCCGAATTCGGGCGCCCCCTCCTGGCGAACCGAGATGTTGGCGTCGAACCGCATCGAACCTTCCTCGAGCTTGGCATCGGAGACGTCGAGTTCGAGGATCACGTTGCGGAGCTCCTGGGCGTAGGCCCGGGCCTGAGCCGCCGTCCGGATGTCGGGCTTGGACACGATCTCGACGAGCGGAACTCCGGAACGATTGAAGTCGAGGAGCGTCTCGGTGGCTGCATGGATACGGCCACCTTCGCCCATGTGGAGCGACTTGCCCGTGTCCTCCTCCTGATGTGCCCGCTCGATGCCGATCCGAACGGTGTCCCCGTCGACGGCGACGTCGAGGAACCCGTCATGACACACCGGGATGTCGAACTGGCTGATCTGGTAGTTCTTCGGCAAGTCGGCGTAGAAGTAGTTCTTCCGATGAAACACCGACGTCTCCGAGATCTCGCAGTTCAAGGCCATTCCGATCTTCGAGATCCATTCGATCGCCGTCCTGTTCGGAACCGGGAGGGCGCCCGGTAGGCCGAGGCACGTCGGACAGACGTTCATGTTCGGCTCGTCACCAAAGCCCACCTTGCAGCCGCAGAACATCTTCGATTGCGTGAGCAGCTCGACGTGAACCTCGATGCCGATCACGGCTTCCCAACCTTCGAGCACACTCATGCCGTCACCCCCGCCAGTTCGGGCCGGGCATCGAAGGTCGCCAATCGCTCCACCTCAGCCGCCACCCGATACATCACCGGCTCACCCAGCGCAGGAGCCATCACCTGGAACCCGATCGGCAAACCGGACTCGTCGAGGCCGATGGGGATCGAGATCCCGGGGTGACCTGCGAGATTCGATGGGATGGTGCAGATATCGCAGAGGTACATGGCCAGGGGGTCCTGGCTCTTGTCGCCCATCTTGAAGGCCGTGAAGGGACTCGTCGGCGACACCAGCACGTCCACTTTCTCGTAGGCAGCCGCGAAGTCGGCCTGCAACAGGGCGCGCACCTCGAGCGCCTTGCCGTAGAAGGCGTCGTAGTAGCCCGCCGACAGCGCATAGGTCCCCAGCAGGATTCGGCGTGTCACCTCGGGCCCAAAGCCCTCCGCCCGCGACCGCGCCATCATCTCTTCGGTCGTGGCGCCCGACACGCGGAGCCCATATCGGATGCCGTCGAAACGGGCGAGGTTTGCCGAACACTCGGCGGGGGCGATCAGGTAATACGCCGAGAGAGCTGCATCCACCGTCGGCACCGAAACCTCGACGACATCGGCGCCGGTCGCCGACAACCGATCGAGCATCGATGAGCAGGCGGCCTCGACCGCCGGCTCGAATCCTTCGCCGGAGAACTCCTTGACCACGCCGATCCGCAAGCCTTGGACACCGCGTCCGATCGCGTCCGAGAAGTTGGGGTATTCACCACGGAACGATGTCGCATCCCGAGGATCGAATCCGGCGATCGCGTCGAGCAACAGCGCCGAGTCGGTGACCGTCCGGGTGAACGGACCGATCTGATCGAGCGAGGAGGCGAACGCGATCAAACCGAACCGACTCACCAACCCGTACGTCGGTTTCATCCCGACCACGCCGCACAAGGCAGCCGGCTGTCTGATCGATCCTCCCGTATCCGAGCCGAGTGCTCCCAGCGCAGAACCGGCGGCAACCACCGCCGCCGAACCACCCGAAGAACCCCCTGGCACCCGGTCGGGATCCCACGGGTTCGACGTGGCTCCATACGCCGAGTTCTCGGTCGACGAGCCCATGGCAAATTCGTCGAGGTTGGTCTTGCCGGTGATGACCGCTCCCTGGGAACGAAGTCGCTCGACCACGGTGGCGTCGTACGGCGGCCGGTAGCCGGCGAGGATCTTCGATGACGCCGTCGTCTCGACCCCGTGCGTGCACATGTTGTCTTTCAACGCGATCGGGATGCCGTCGAGCGGACCCAGGGGATCCTTTCTTGCATGGCGCCGATCGGATTCGGCGGCGGCGGCCATCGCACCGTCACGGTCCATCGTCAGGTATGCATGGAGAACGGCCTCGGTCATGGCGGCGCGATCCAGGACCGCCTCAGTCAGCTGAGTCGATGTCATCTCCCCAGATGCGAGACCCGCGGCCGCCTGGGTGATGGTCAGGTCGGCGGCGGTCACGATCCCTCCAGAGCGGGCGGCACGACGAAATACCCTTCGCGGGCCTCGGGTGCGGCCGCCAAAACCTCGGCCCGCTCGAGAGACGGGCACACCTCGTCGTCTCGAAAGGCATTCACGAACCCAAGGGGATGGGCGGTGGGGGTCACCGAGGATGTGTCCAGGTCCTGGACATGGGCTGCGTGCTCGAGGATGTCGCCCAGCTGACGGCGATACCCCTCGAGTTCTTCTTCGGTGAGCGCCAACCTTGCCAGCCGGGCCACGTGCGCGATGTCGATGTCGATTGGCATGAGGTCGCGAAGTGTAGGAGGCGGTTGTAGCGTGTCGGCATGCCGGCCGCCTCTCGTCCTCTGCTCGGAGTCTTCGCGCTCGCCGCCGTGTGCGTCGCCGCCGTCTCCTACTGGGTGCTGGATTCGGCGACGAGTGCGGGGATCGCCCTCCGATCGGCGTTCTTGTTGGGCGCACTGTGGCTGGCATGGCCGGAGTTCACCGAACGGTCGATGCGCAGACTGGTGATCATCGGAGGACTTCTGGCCATGCTGCTCCTCCGGCCCCGGGCCGCCTGGGTGCTGATTCCGGCCATCGGAGTGTGGTCGGTCATGCGCAAGGACTGAAGATTTCCTTGTGCGGGCCCACGATTTCGCTCAGAGGGGTCTGTAACCCAGGGGTTTCGACGTCGCTACCGTCGGAGGATGCATGTAATCGTGGGTGCCAGACTTCCCGTGGACCCGAGGGCATTCGAGGCGGCGGTAGGGCGGATCCAATCGTTGCGGCATCCGCTCGCCCTGGTCCTGCCGCATCCTGCTCCCGCCCCCGATCTGCCGGACCTGCCCAACGTCGAATGGGTTCGCACCGGGTACTCCGAACCCTGGTTCCCGATCCTCCCCGACGGAGAGATCCTGCGCCAGATCGAACGCGAGGCGACCGCTCTCACCGATCTGGGTCTCGAGCCGGGCCCTTTGTGGATCACCGGTCCATGGACGGCGCGGCTGCCCGGACCTCTGAAGGCCGCCGGTGTCACCGCGTTGCTGATGGCGGCGGACCGTCTCGATCGTCCGATTCCGGGAGTCCTCGCCCATCTGGACGCCGTACTCCCGGTGATACCCGTGGTCACCGAGCTCGACTCCCGGCCCGTGGACGCGGCCGTGGTGTGGATGGTCGACCTCGACGGGCTGGAGGAAGCGCTCGCCCGTGTGGCGGAGTCTCCCGGATGCGATCTGACGACGGTGGACGCCTACCTGACCGACCATCGTCCCGATGGACGGCGCCGCCCGGTTCTGGACGACGCCGAAGCCGAGCTCTCGACCGATCCCGACAGGTTCGTTCTCCATCGCAAGTTCGTCCGCCTCGTGACGCGGATTCCCGAGCGGTTGAGTGCGGCCGCCGAGACCGCGGTGCTCGACGCCGAGCGCCGTTTCGACTCACGCGATCTCACGGCCGCCCACAAAAGCATCGTCGCCGCGCGGGCGGCCATCGACTCCGAGCGGCGCCGGGGCGACGATTGGTGGCGTATCTCGCGGCTCGATTGGGATGCAGACGGATCTGAAGAGATCCACATCGAGCTGCCTTTGGTTTCGATGCTCGTAGCCCCCCACCGTTCGGCCGCAGTCACCACTCTCGACCTCAAAGACCCGGTGTGGCCGGTGTCCTCGGTATCGGGTGAACCCGGTTGGGTTCTCGCCCGATTCATCGGTGAGGGAGACGAACCCACCCCGATCTCGATGGCCGAGATCCGCGCCACCGAGGCACGGGGAGGAAGGATCGAGGTGGAGCTGGGCGCGCCGATCGGCTCGGGCACCCTCGGTCTCGAGGTAACCGTCCAAGGACGGAAGATCGTGGCCCGATATGTCCTGTCCGGAGCCCCCAGCGGTCAGCTGGGGCCGGAATTGAAGCTCGCGATGGATGCCGATGCCCGCGTGCGGATCGATGGGTCGGAGTGGACCGCAGTCACCGAACCGATCGCATTGTCGGGACACAAGATCCGAGTCGCAGACGCCTCGTCTCAGGTTGTCATCACCTCTTTGACGCCCATGACGGTGTTCCTCCGACCGGGATTGGACGGCAAAGGACTCGTCGTGTGGCCCCACTGGGTTGTCGCCGGGTCCACAACCCACGAGTTGACGATCGATCTCAACGGCTGAGAACGGCCCGCAAGGCGTCGTAGGTGGCTTCCAGATCGCGGAGGTCTACCCATTCGACGGCCTGATGGGCCTGTTGAGCCGAGCCCGGACCGTAGTTCACCCCGGGGATACCGTAGACACCGAGCCTGGCCACATCCGTCCAGCCCTGTTTCGGGGCCAGACGCGCCCCGGAGGCTGCGGCGAGGGCGGTGACGAACGGGTGGTCGGCTCGGACGGGTCCGGCCGGGGCACTGTCGACGATCGAGACCTCGTCGGCATCGTCACAGACATCCAACAAGCATTGAACTGCTTCTTCAACCGTGCGGCGAGGGCTGAACCTGTAGTTGAGGTTGAGGGTGAACTCGGGCGGAATGATGTTGTTGGCGATGCCCCCGATTGCCCGAGTGACCGACATGACCTCGCGATACTCGAGACCGTCGATCACGTGCGGATCAGGGGGCCGCGTGTGCATTCGGGCCAACCACTCCCCCGCCTTCGACACCGCGTTTTCCCCCCACCAGGGCCGTGCCGAATGCGCCGATTTGCCCGAGAACGTGACACGGGCATTGACGACGCCGTTGCATCCCACCTGAATCTCGCCGTCACAGGGTTCGAGGACCACCGCGAACTCGGCATCGGACAGCCAGGCCTCGCTCCGGAGGACCGGCTCCAGACCGTTGTCGATCGCGGCCCCCTCCTCGGCCTCGTAGAACACGCCGACCATGTCGTACGGACCCTCGGCCAGGTCGTCCTCGAGCAGGTGGATCATGACGGCCACCCCGCCCTTCATGTCCGCCGCTCCCAGCCCGTACAGGCGACCCGCCTCCACCCGCGCCGGAGATTGACCCTGAGACGGCACCGTGTCGAGATGACCGACCAGCAGCACCATCGGCTTGCCCGTCCGTTCCCCCACCACCAGCGAGTGATTGATGCGCCGCGACGGCAGGTGAGCGAGCCTGTCACTGACCGCGTCGCAGATGGCCCGCTCGTCGCCCGTTTCGGACGGGATGTCGACCAGCCACGCCAGGGTCTCGGTCGGCGTCATCAGAGTTGGACGCCCAGGTCCCTGAGCGTCTGGTTCAGCACGAGCTTCTCGTCGTGCCGTTCGGAGCGATGACCGATGATGTAGGCGCACTGCAGATCGACCGTTCCGGCGGGGAAGGCCTTCGGTCGGGTGCCCGGCACCACGATCGATCTCGCCGGGACCCTGCCTCGATACTCCACGGGTTCGGTGCCCGTGACGTCGATGATCGGCGTCGATGCCGTGATCGTGGTGTTGGCCCCGAGGACGGCCTTCTCCTCGATCACCACCCCCTCCACGACGATGCAGCGCGATCCGACGAACGCTCCATCCTCGATGATCACAGGTGCGGCGTTGGGAGGTTCCAGCACGCCGCCGATACCCACCCCCCCGGACAAGTGCACGTCACGACCGATCTGTGCGCATGAGCCGACGGTGGCCCACGTGTCGACCATCGTGCCTGCCCCGACATAGGCGCCGATGTTCACGTACCCCGGCATCACGATGACACCCGGCTCGCAGTGGGCGCCGTACCTGACCGTTCCGGGTGGGACGACGCGAACGCCCTGCGCCTTGAGGCCCTTCTTCAGCGGGATCTTGTCGCAGAACTCGAACGCTCCCACCTCCATGGTCTCCATCTGCTGGAGACGGAAGTACAGGAGGATCGCCTCCTTCACCCAGCCGTTCACCGTCCACGTGCCATCCCGCTTCTCGGCGACCCGTACCTCGCCGGCGTCGAGCCGAGCGATGGTTCTCATCACCGCCTCGCGGGCGTCCTCGATGTCGATCTCACCGGCGTACGCCGACTCGATCAGTTCTTGCTCAGACATTTCCTCACCGCCTCCGCAGCTTCATCGCACTCGTCCAGCTCCGGCACCAACGCCAGCCTGACGTAGCCTTCCCCGCCTGGTCCGAACGCGGATCCCGGCGACACGACGATCCCATCTTCCAACAATCGAGCCGTCACGGCCACGTCGTCGCCGACCTCGACCCACAGGTAGATGCCGGCGACCGAGCCTACGACCTCGAAACCTGCATCCTCGAATGCCCCTCTCAACACGGACCGTTTGGCCGCGAAGATGCGTCTCCGGTCTTCCGTGTGGGTGTCGTCCGACCACGCTTCGGAGGCTCCGGCCTGGACATACTCGGGAGAGGCGGTACCCGTGGAGGTCCGGAAGGAGGCGAGCACGGCGATCGCCTCCGCGTCACCGACGATGGCGCCAGAGCGGTACCCCGTCATGCCCGACCGCTTCGAGAGACTGAAGAAGGCGAGGACACCCTTCGCTTGCGGCCCCGCCACTTCGAGCACTCCGGTTGGCGGATCTCCCTCGAACAGATCGATGTAACACTCGTCTGCACACAACAACGTCCCGGCGTCTCTCGCCGCAGTCACAAACCGCTCGACCTCGATTCGCGGAGTCACCGAACCAGCCGGGTTGTGGGGCGAACAAGTCCACAACATCCGAAGTCGCGGCCAGAGGTCTGCAGGCACCTGATCGACTCGAAACACGAAGTCGCCATCGAGGGCGACTCCCACGCCTTCCGCCCCCGCGAGCAAGGCACCCCGTTCGTAGATCGGGTAGCCGGGTGTCGGCCAGGCGACTGCGTCGCGGGCATCACGGTCGATGAACGCCAGCGGCGTGGAGAAGATCGCTTCCTTCGATCCGCTCGTGGGGAGTACCTGGGTCTCCGGGTCGACATCGACCCCGAAACGTCGTCCAACGTAGCCGGCGATCGCCTCACGCAACGAGGCGAGCCCACGGGCCGTCGGGTATTGGGACACCTCCGGAATCGAGTCTCGAACGGCTTCACGGATGAAGGCCGGAGTCGGTTCTCGCGGGTCGCCGATCGAGAAATCGATGAGATGTTCGCCGGCGGCCCGCATGGCCCGCACACGATTCTGGAGCTCGCCGATGGCATAAGAACCGAGCCTGGCGAGAACGGGATTGGTGCGCATGGCCGCACGCTAGTGGTGCATCCTTCGACTCGGTGCGCGGCAGACGGCGAGGGGTCGGCTTGCCATGAACGGCGATGACCGGCCGTACACTCGACGCTCGTGCAGTTCCGGATGATCTACATCGGGCTCGGAGCCCTCGCCATCGCTGTCGCCGCCATCGGTTTCATCCTGGCGCCCGAAGGTCGCCAGACCCCACTCCCGGCACCGTTCGAAGCCGTGTTTCCCATCCCGAACAACGCAGTGATACGTCAGACGAGCATTGAGGTCGACCTCGAAATCGGGTACGAGGCGACGATCCTCGTTGACGGCTTCCCGATCCCCCCGTCGGAGATCGCCTTGTCGGATGGAACAAACACCTACCGCTGGAGTCCCTCGATCACGAGCGCCATCATGGAGTTCTGGGAACCCGGGGACCACACCGTGACGGTGCGATGGGTTCGGATAACCGGGGCACCGCTCGAAGGCGAGTTCGAATGGACGTTCCGGGTCCAATGACACCCTGACGACCCCTGAAGCCAAGTCGGGGGTGCTCCCCCATGGTCGCCGATCAGCGTCGGGCCGATGCTGTGAACACGCCACCAAGGAGTCCTGATGCCGGAACGGTTGTCGATCCCATACCTCGTGTCACCCAGAAGCCTGTTTCGGCTCGGGCTGTTGCTCGTGCTCGGCGCCGTTGCGTTCTTTCTCCGTTACTCGTTCGAGCAGGGGTGGATCGGTCCGACAGCGCGGGTAGCCATGGCGGCCACCGCCGGCACCGCCATGATCGTCACCAGCACTCAGATCGCTCACCGGCGTCCCGCATACGCCAATGCCCTCGCCGGTGCCGGCGGTGCCGTCCTCTACCTCACGGCCTTCGCCGCACACCAGCGGTACGGGCTGACCGATCCCACGGGCGCCATGATCGCCCTCAGCGGTGTTTCGGCGACGGTCGTGGGTCTGGCGTTGCGACATCGGTCCGAACTCCTGGCGATGGCCGGAATGGCAGGTGCGGTGGGCGCCCCGCTCATCCTCGGTGGTCGATTGGACATCTTCCCGGGGGAGGTCGGCTATCAGGTGACCGTGCTGAGCCTGGCCACGGCTCTCTACCTGATCCGTAGGTGGATGTGGCTGTTCGCAGCCGCAGTCGGAGGGGTCGGCGCCGTCGTCGGAGTCGACCTCATCGCCCACTGGCTCGGCTCCACCACCGTGTCCGCCATCGAGCTGCAGATCGGTATCGGCGCTGTCTGGTTGCTCGGATGGCTGGGCGCACTGGCGGGAGCCCATCGGTTCCGCGACAACGCGATCACCGCCACTGTGCTTCCGCTGGCGGCGCTGTCCGTCCTCCCCGTCTTCGGCACCGGAGCCACGCTGTCTCTGTGGGGGATCGGCACCGACGATGTGCGCTGGGTCCTCATCACATTCGGAGTGGCATCGGTCTCCGTGATCGCTCGGTTCTCGCTGGCCGGCACCCGCGTCGGCCAGGTCGTCGCATCGGCCCATCTCGTCCCCGCCGCCCTCGTTTCGATCGCCGGTTGGATGGGGACGCTGCGCGGCGGTCTCCTGCTCGCGGCGATCGCCGCCCAAGCAGGAATCATGGTCGTGGTCGGGGCGAGGACCCACGAGTCGATCGTGTCCACCACCGGTCACGTCATCGGCGTCGCCGTCGCCCTGATGTGGACCATCGTCGAGCTCGTCGCCGCCGATCGGACCTTCGACTCCTCCGACATCGGCACAGGCCTCGTGGTGGTGACAGCTGCGGTCGTGGCCTTTGCGATCCGGCTCGAACCCGAACCCCACGCCACTCTGAGCAGGGTGTACGGGGCGCTCAGTCTCCTGGCAGCGCTCGTTTGGGCTGCCTTCTCGCTCGGTTCGCTCGACGACGGTCCAGGGCTGGTGACGGGTGTCTGGGCCGCCATCGGATTCGGCGTGATCGCGTGGGGTGCGATGTCGGAAGCCGGCCTCGTCCGGAACACCGGCATCGGCGTCGTGTTGCTGGCCGTGGCCAAGCTCCTCGTGATCGACACGGCCACAGCATCACCGGTGGTCCGGATCTCGTTGTTCGCCGGAATCGGGCTGGCGCTTCTCGTGTTCGGCTACTGGCTCGGAACGGCAGACGAGCCGTCCGCACCCGCCGGCGACGACCAGACGGTTCTCCCGTGACGCCCGAACCCATCACTCGAGGACCGACGGCCCCTCGTCGAGGAGACGTCCGAACGTGGAGGAGTCGATCACAGGAATCCCGAGATCCTGTGCCTTCGTCATCTTCGACGCACCAGGGTTCTCGCCGGCCACCAGGGCGGTCGTGCGCTTCGAAACCGACCCTGTCGCCTTCCCTCCCCTGGCGACGATCGCCGCCTCCGCCTCCTCACGAGTCATCCCTTCGACGGTCCCGGAGACCACGAACGTGAGGCCGGCAAGCACGTCCGATGCGACGTCCTCACGCTCGGGTTCTGGATCCTCGACCCGCACCCCGGCGGATTCCAAGCGAGCCACGAGAGACCGGTTGGCGTCATCGGCAGCCCACTCGGTCCATGCCCGGGCGATGATCGGGCCGATTCCATCGATCGCCGTGAGTTCTTCCTCCGAGGCATGCATGAGGCGGGGAATCGCCCGGTAGACCCTCGCGAACTCCTTGGCGGCCGCCGGGCCCACGTGGCGGATCCCGAGCGAGATGATGAGCCGGGCGATGGGGCGGTCGCGGGCAGCTTCGATTCCGGCCATGAGGTTCGAAATGGATGTCTCGCCCCATCCCTCATGACCCTCGAGTTGCTCGGGACGGAGGAGGAAGATCCCTACCGGATCATCGATGAGCCCTTCGTCGATCAGCATCTCGATGGTCTTGTATCCGAGACCCTCGATGTCCATCCCGCTCCGCGAGGCGAAGTAGAAGAGCCACTCTCGCAGCCGTGACGGACAAGCCAGGCCCCCTGTGCAACGGGCCACTTTCTCCCCGGCCGGCCGAACGATGGGATGGGCGCAAAATGGGCATATCTCCGGCATCGTCCATTCCCGTTCGTCCCCCGTTCGAGCGGAAACAACCGGACCCAGGACCTCCGGAATCACATCACCGGCTCGACGCACGATGACCGTGTCCCCGATCCTCACATCCTTGAGGCGCACCTGCTCCTCGTTGTGCAATGTGGCCATCCCCACGTTGGCCCCGCCGACGAAGACCGGTTCGAGCACGGCGAAGGGGGTTGCGGCGCCGGTTCGTCCCACGTTGATCTGGATGTCCCGCAGCACCGTGGTTCGCTCCTCGGGCGGGAACTTGAAGGCGATCGCCCATCGGGGAGCCCT
>JAOUGY010000257.1 GCA_029865445.1 Acidimicrobiia bacterium
CACAGTCGTCGCCGGGTGCTGATCGACATCGCTTCAGGAGAGCCCGTCGTGCATCTTCCGGTTGTCACCGACGAGATCGCCGTCCCACCGTGGGAAGCTTCCGGCTGACCGAGCGACGGCGGTCGACGCCACATCCACGTCCCATCCCGCCTCGTGGTTGAGCCGGCTCCAGGCGGCCAGCGCTGGGCTGGCGGGGCCTCGGCTCAGAGACGGAGGGGGTCGATCGACTCATTCGGCGACAGGCGGGAACCAAAGGCCGTGGCTCCGTGTCATGGGTGTGGGAGCAACAACAGGGGCAGGAATGGGAAACATGCTGGAGGCGATAGCGGGAGCGGTGGAACGTGCGCACCCGACCATCAAAGTGACGGCGGCCGAGGGCCGCGCCGGCCACAAGGCGACCAGGTGGGCACTCGACGCAGTCATCGGCGCCGTCGTCGAGGCACTCGATCACCGTGTCTCATACGAAACGGGGCTACACGCCGTCTGGCGTCTGGTGACCATGGCCGAAACGCATGGCGACGACCTCACGGACCGCGTGTTCGTGCCCCACCGGGAGGACGTCGAACGACTGCTCGTATCGCACACCGGGCTCGACGCTCGGGCGGTCGGCGAACTCCTGCCGGCGGTCGTGGAGGTGTATGTCCAATACCTCCAACGGCGGCTGACTTTGGAGCGGCTGGATCTGGAGGGTCTACGAGACGCTATTCGAGCCGAGTCTCAGGAAGTGGCGAACGCCGGCGACATGGTCGATCTCACGACGATCTGACCTCGCGGGATCCGAATCCGCGCCTGGGCATTACGCCCCAGTCCTTCCGGCCACGAAGGAATTCGACGATGCCGTGAAGCCGCCACCACGTGGTGAGCTGGCGATACCCGAAGTTGTCGATCAGTGCGTACCAGGCCAGCCGCAGGACCTCGCGCCTGAGTGGGTACCGACGGAACGTCAGCTCTTCCAGCGCAACCGCCGACACCGAGAGCATCACGCCCCACACGACGGAGACGGCGAAGAAGGCAATCACGAACTCTATGTCCAGCACGCCCCAGGCTCCGGCGATGGGGACGACCACGTATCCGAACAACTCCACGAGCGGGCCGAGAACCTCGAACAGCACGTAATAGGGGACTGCGAGCCACGCCAGGATCCCCTGGCGACGGTCGACGACGATGCCTCGGTGGCGCCAGAGTGTCTCCATCAGACCCCGCTGCCACCGCCGACGTTGTCTACCCAGCACTGCCAGCGTTTCCGGCGCCTCGGTCCACGCGACAGGATCGGGAACAAAGGCCACGCGGTAGGCGGTGCCACTCCGGCGGAGTTGGCGGTGCATCCTGACGACGAGTTCCATGTCCTCGCCGACGGTGTCGGTGCTGTAGCCGCCGACACTCATCACCACGGAGCGTTTGAACACCCCGAACGCTCCGCTGATGATGAGGAGAGCCCTGAGCTCCCCCCACCCGACGCGCCCCACGAGGAACGCCCGGAGGTACTCGACAACCTGCATGGTCGGCAGCGGCGAACGAGGCAGACCAACCCTGGTGACATTGCCGTGGTCCACTTCGCACCCGTTGGCGATACGGACGATGCCGCCGGCCGCCACGACTGAGCGGTCGTCGATGATCGGGCTCATCACCCGAAGCAACGCATCCGGTTCCAGGATGGCATCGGCATCGACGGCGCACACATACGGAAAACGACCGAACGTCAGCCCGCAGTTCAACGCGTCCGCCTTGCCCCCGTTCTGCTTGCTGATGACGCTCAGCTCGGGGTGTTTCGCCGACACGAGCACGCGCCTGATAGGCGCAAAGCTCAGGCCTGGCGGCGTCACCTTCTCCACCTCCACGAGGTTGAAGGCTTCCGTGAGTGCCTTCAGGGTGTCGTCCGTCGAACCGTCGTCGACGACGATCATCTCGAACTCCGGGTACCGCAACTGAAGGAGCGAGCGGACGCTCTCGACCACGCCAGCCGCTTCGTTGAAGGCGGGAAGGAGAATCGATACGGGAGGAGTCAGCGGAGACCGAAAGACCTCGTCGCTGGTCAAAGAGTCCTGGCTGCGACGGTGAGCCACGAGTGAACGCCAGGCAACCACCGTGAAACTCGCGTAACTCAGGTTGAGCACCACGAAGTACACGAGAACGACGACTCCGCTGATCTCGACAAGGCTCATGCCGTCACCTCGCTCATACGGATTGCCTCCCGCAGGTGCGGGCCGGGATCCGGGAACCGTCCTCCGAGGAGGACCGCCGACTCGGCGGCGGCGCGAGCGGGCAGGTACTCGTCGGACTCGGCCATCACGGTGAGAGCGTCGATGGCATCGCGAGAGCCGAGCGCACCGAGCGCCGTCGCTGCCGCCGACCGCACGAAAGGAACCGGATCGCCCAAGACCGGCAGAATCCGGGCAGCGGCGGATCGGGCGCCGATCCGCCCAAGCGCCCTCACCGCGGCCACCCGCACCTCGGGGTCGTGGTGATCCATCGCCTCTGCGAGCAACGAACTGTGAGAAACGGTGCCCAGCCGGCCCAGTAGCTCGGCGGCGCCGGCCTGTACGAGCACCGGCCCCGACGACAAGAGCCGTGCCAGAGCGTCGGCAGCCGGCGGGCCGATGTCGATCAGGGCCTGGGCGCCCACCGCACGGGCGATCGTCCCCCTGCCGAAGGCATACGCGATTGGACGCACACCTTCGGTGCAGCGCTGTTTCCCGAGGGAGCGGGCGGCAGCGTTGCGGACCCGCCGATCGGAGTCGGACAGCCGCACGATCAGCAGCTCAGCCTGATTGCGGCCGAGATCACCGAGCCGGTAGACACACGCGGCTCGCTTCCATGATCGCCTCGACTGGGAGCCGCGGACCAGAGCGTCTATGACACCTGACCTCTCGGCCAGCTCGTTCACATGAACACGTCCATCACCGGAGAGGTTCCTTCCGTACTTGGCGAGCAGGTCGCCGGTCGCCAGGAGCTCGATTCGAGAGCGGACACCCAGCGACACGGCGTCACCCGCGATGGCGCTCAAGACGATCGGCCTCACCTGTTCAACCGCCCGGCGGTACCGGCGATCGGAGTAACGAGCGACCAGGCGATTCAGTACAACAGCGCCTGCGATCACAATGTTCACGACGCCCAGAGCGATTGACAGTGCGATGAGCTGAGTGGTCATGGCCGGCGGGGGGTCAGCCGGGCTTCACGATCGGGCCAGGAGAGCCTGGACTCGCAGAAACAACTCCTGCGGGCTGAAAGGTTTCGTCAAGTAGTCATTGGCCCCCGAGGTGAAACCGTGGACGATGTCGGTTTCCTGCGCTCGGGCACTCAACATGAGGATCGGCAGACTCCCGGTTTCAGGGTCCTCGCGAAGCTCTGAGATCAGCTCTATCCCGGACATCACAGGCATCATCCAGTCGACGATGACGAGATCCGGCTTCTTCGAGCGAATGATTTCCAGCGCTTGCTCGCCGTCACCTGCCTCGAGAACCTGCCATCCGGCTCGTTCCAGGCGGAACACCACGAGGTCCCGGATATCGGGATCGTCCTCAGCGATCAGGATCGTTGTGTCGGCCATGATGATCTTCCTCGGGGAGCACCACGGTTCGTGCTCCTCGTCCCAGTCGGCCGCCGGCGGCTCTACTCAAGGTCGGGGCACCTATGGTGACGGAGTCAAGAAAAAGGAGGCATGGTGCGAGGAGGCACCTACCTGTTGCTCGGGGGCGCCGGGCTCGTGGGATTTCAGGTCGGGTATCGGATCGGTACAGAACTGGCACCCGACCGGATCGTGGTGGCCGCCCTCACCGAGCCCCTCGTCTCCAAAGCGCTCGGAGACCTGCGCCGCCTGGTTCCACCAGATGTCGAACTCGTCGGAGAGTGGGGCGATGTCTTCGTGCGCGAGGAATACGCGTTCACTCCCCGCCGGGACCTCCTCACCGGCGCGGACACCCGGGAAGGAGTATTCGACGACATCCTCGGTCCGTTCGAAGCCGCCTACGAACGGGCAATGCTCACGCAACTCGTCCGCCGCCACAAGCCGGATGTCGTGGTCGATTCGATCAACACGGCCACCGCCATCAGCTACCAGGACGTCTACTCGGCATCACTCATTGCCAAGAGGGACATCGATGAACTACAGGCCGGCGGGTCTCCGCCCGGACTCGTCGACTCGGTAGAGACGCTGCTCCTCTCACAGGCCACACCCCAGCTGATTCGCCACGTGCGGATCCTTCACCACGCCCTCACCGAGGTCGGTACCCGGATGTACATCAAAGTCGGCACGACCGGGACCGGAGGTCTGGGGCTGGACATTCCCTACACCCACTCCGAGGACCGTCCGTCGGCACAGCTGATGACCAAGACCGCGGTTGCGTTCGCACACACAGGGTTGCTGTTTCTGGCCGCCCGTACCGCAGGCGGGCCTCTCATCAAAGAAATCAAACCGGCGGCACTGATTGGATTCGCCGGCGTCGATCATCGCCCCATCCGCCATCGGGGAGATCCAGTCCAGAGATTCCGGGCGGTCTCCGAGCCCCTCGGAGCCGAACTGGCACTGACCCGGGAAGGCTTGGAGCAACTCGGCGACCTGGAGCTACCGGTCGTCGACACAGGCGAGAACGGTGTCTTCACCAAAGGCGAGTTCGAGGCAATCACGGCGCTCGGACAGATGGAGATGGTCACACCGGAAGAGATCGCCCGCCTGTGCGTCATCGAGATCCGCGGCGGTGCAACCGGCAACGATGTGATCGGCACGATCGACTCGGCGGTGTTGCCACCCTCATACCGGGGGGGCGTCACAAGGCTACGCGCACTCGAGGAACTCGCTCGGCTGGAGGACGAGACAGGTACTCACTCGGTCGCCTTGGGCCAGCTCGGCCCGCCCGAACTCTCCAAGCTCCTCTGGGAGTCCGAGTTGCTGCGGCTTGCCTTCGAGACTGTCACGGCCGTCCTCGCCACCGACGACACGGCGATCGCAGACTCATGGTCGAAAGTGCTGGCAGATCGACCCGATCTCTCCGACACGATCACGTCCTTGGGTATCCCGATCCTGTCCTCTGACGGATCGATGCTGACGAGAGGACCCCTCATCCGCATCCCGGAGATTGCCGGGAGCGTCCGGGCGACGGTGAACAACGAGTTGCGGGATGCGTGGGCCGACAAGGGCTGGGTCGATCTCCGTCCATCCAACGCGGTTCGATGGCAGCAACGGTTTCGCCGGATGCGCGAAGCGCGACTCGGATCTGCGCAGCCGGGATCGGCGGGCATCACGATCGAGAGCTATCTGCCAGACCACATCGAGATCGGCACGGTCGCTGCCTGGGTGCTCGCCAACGAGATCGGTGGTACCAGGATCAAGTAGCTCTAGGCCGACAGGCGAACCGGCAGCTCTGCGGTTTCCGCAACGCCCTCGGGAACCGGCAATGACAGGCTGAACACCGTCTCGCCGTGTTCCCGGCGGTAGTCCAGTGACCCATTCATGAGACGGGCCAGGGTCTTTGCCACCCACAGGCCCAACCCGACGGAACCTGGCTGTGTGGGAACGTCGTGGGCTGACTGAAAAGCCTCGAAGATCAACTCAACCGATTCCTCGGGGATCCCAGGCCCGTCATCGCGTA
>JAOUGY010000258.1 GCA_029865445.1 Acidimicrobiia bacterium
TGGGCCATGCCGGCCGTGGACCCTCGGGCGGGCGTTCACGATCGCTTCACATTCGTGGCAGAGCTCATGGCGTCCGCCTCCCGCCGCCTCGGCGCCGATGCGGCGGTCGGCGAGGTTGAGGGCGAATACTGTCCGGGCTCGTATTCGGTGAACATCGGGGGACGGTTCAAGGTGATGGGCGTCGGCCAGCGGCTGGTGCGTGGTGCCGCCCACGTGGGAGGTGTCGTCGTCGTCAGCGATTCGGCTCGACTGCGAGAGGTGCTGGTCCCGGTGTACTCGGCTCTCGACCTGGCATGGTCTCCTCCCACCGCAGGGGCACTCGAAGACGCGATCGGCCCCGTCGAGTTGAGCACGGTGCGAAGGGCCATCCTCGAAGAGATCTCTGAGATTGCGGAGCTCGAACCGGCCTCGCTACCCATCGAGGTGACCGAGATGGGACGGCGCCTGGCCACCAACCACCTACCGGAGCCCGTTCGCGGTTTAGCCTGATCGGATGCGGGTCCTCCTGCTCAACGGTCCCAATTTGAACCTGCTCGGAACGAGACGCCCCGACGTGTACGGGTCGACGACGCTGGTGGAGCTCGAGTCGATGTTCGCCGCGTGGGCGGACGAGCTGGGGATCGACGAGGTGGGCGCGTTTCAGAGCAATCACGAAGGCGCGCTCATCGACCGCCTCCATGCAGCGCGGGGCCACGTCGACGGGGTGGTGTTCAATCCTGGTGCCTTCACGCATTCTTCGTACGCGCTCCACGACGCCATCGAGGCCGTCGAGATCCCGACCGTGGAGGTTCACATCTCCAACGTCGAGGAGCGAGAGGAGTGGCGGCGCCGCTCCGTGGTCCGCCCCGCCTGCGTGTACACGATCTACGGGCGTGGGACCGACGGCTACCGATGGGGCCTCCGGCACCTGGTCGCCCGGTCTCGCCGGCCCGTGGAAACGATCCGGTACGGGCCTGCGAACAGCCAGCGCGGGGATCTCCGCCTCCCCGTATCTCCCGGACCTCACCCTCTCGTTGTGCTGATTCACGGCGGGTTCTGGCGACACATGTGGACCGCCGACACCACAGAACTCATCGCGGATGACCTCACGGCGCGCGGACTGGCGACGTTCAACATCGAATACCGCCGCGTGGGCGACGGCGGTGGAGGCACCCGGACGGTCGACGACGTCATCGCCGCCATCGAGGCGGTCTTGCGCCACCCCGACGTCGACGCCGGTCGCTGGGCGGTCCTCGGCCATTCGGCGGGCGGGCAGCTCGCCCTGCTCGGGGCCAAGCATTTCGCCGGTCGGGGCCAATCTCCGCGGCTCGTCGTGCCCATGGGGGCGGTCACCGATCTGCGGATGGCGATTTCGAACTCGATCGGCGCAGGAGCGGCCGCCGAGTTTGTCGGTGACGAGCCGGTCGCCGCTCTGTCGCCGGTGGAATCGGTTCCGATCGGTGCGTCGATCCTGGTTGCACACGGGGTCGACGACGACCGCGTCCCGGTGACTCAGGGAGAGGCGTTCGTCAACTCGGCCAGGAGCGCCGGCGACACCGTCGACACGTTTCTCGAAGACGGCATCGGTCATTTCGACTTTCTCGAACCGAACCGCCATGCATGGACCACTGTGGCGGCTGCCATCGGCGAGGCGCTGATCTCTTGATCGGCGTCGTCATCACGCTCGCCGCAACGGCGTGGCTGGTGGCTTCCACCGTTCGCGAGAGCCAGGCCAGGTACATCGCCAAACCGCTCGCGTCGGCCGGGTTCCTGATAACGGCGATCACCGGCCCTCTCGCTCCTGGTACCCGAGCCACACTCGTGTTCGCCGGGCTGGTGTTGGGCGCCACCGGGGATATGGCACTGATGGGGCAGTCCGACCGGGCTTTCATCACCGGGCTGGTTGCGTTTCTCGCCGGCCACATCGCATACGTTGTGGCCTTCGCTCTGGACGTGGGACCGTTGCTGTGGTTCGGGGCTGCTGTGGCCTCCGTCTTGGTGATCGTCGTGTTGCGGTGGCTCCGGCCCTTCCTCTCGCCTCCGTTCCACCTCGCCGTGCCGGTGTACGTCGTGGTGATTGCGGCGATGGTCGCCGTGGGGATCGGCAGCGCACGGGCCTACCCCCTTGCCGGTATCGGCGCCGTGCTCTTCGCGGCGTCGGACGTGTTCGTGGCCCGCGAGCGCTTCGTCCACTCGTCGGCTCTGAACCCGGTGCTCGGATTGCCGTTGTACTACGCCGGCCAGCTCGCCATCGCCATCACGGCAATCGCCGGATGACGCGAGTCGCCTCCCACATTCTTCCAGTCCAGTTGCCGGTCTCCGCTCGCGCGTCGTAATGTCATGGCGACCCGAGCTGGGAGGCTTCCCCCGGCCAGCCAATTCGGGCGGAGGTACATGAGAGCGCATCGTGTCGCATTGCTGGCCACGTGGATCGTGGTCTCCCTGTTTGTCGTAGCGGGCTTCGCCAATTTCAGCGCGAACGACCCGCCGACAACGAGCGACTCCCCCATTCCAACCTATGACGCCCGCCTGGGCGCGGACGCAGGAGCCGTCTCGGCGATGGCGTTTGCATTCCTCGCCGACCAACCGCTCGCGGTGCAAGCGAAGTCCGCTCCACCCGAACCGGAGGAAGAGGCCGAGGCGCCCGCTGCCGACTCGTCGCAGCGGTCGAGCACCACATTTGTCCGGTCCAGCATTCTGAACGAGTCCACGGTTCGCGACACCCTGTCGCGCTACTTCCAACCCGAAGACGTGGCACGGGCCGTCCGGAGCGCCTGGTGTGCCTCCAACTTCGATCCGGGATTCCAGAACGCCGAGACCCAGGGCGCGGGCATGTTCCAGCTGAGCCCACAACAGTGGGCAGACCATGCGGGCGCGGCCGGCGTACCCAACGGCCAGATCGTGGACCCCGGCGCCAACGCCGCCGTCGCCGCCTACATCGTCTACAACGTTCAAGGCGGATGGTCGAACCTCGCATGCAGCGGATGACCGACAAACCCGTCAAGGGGGCAGGCGGCAAACCGGGTGGCATTCCGCAGTTCTTGCTGGGCACTGCGATGACGATCGGTGGGCTCTACTTGCTGCTCAACGCTCTCCAGGTCGTGAGCTGGTTCGGTGGAAGGCTCTTCGGGATCGGTGGTCTCGGTGTGACCAGCGGGATGATCATGATCCCGTTCATCATCGGCATCGTCATCATCTTCTACGACGCCGAGAAATGGTACGGGTGGTTGCTGGCGATAGGCTCGATTCTCGCCCTCATCATCGGGGCGATCGCCAGCGTCGAGTTCCGGTTCCAGCGCATGACCGCATTCGAGTTCATCGTGATCCTCGTGCTCCTCTTCGGAGGAATCGGTCTCGTCTTCCGATCGGTCCGGAACATCGCCTGAAAGAGCTTTCGGTGAAGGACCCACGCTGCCGACGTGTCGAAGCGCCGCGTCCGTGAGGCAGGCCACGACGTGACTGCCGTACCTCTACGATTTCGATGTGCGGTATCTGAGGGGCGCGGCCATGGACGACGGGTACGAAGGCGAGTCGGACTACGCCTTCACACTCCCCGCCACTCGGGCGCTCCCCGACATCACGTTCGAAACCGTCACGGTGTTGGTTGGCGACAACGGAACCGGGAAGTCCACGCTCGTGGAGGCGCTGGCGGTGGCAGCCGGGTTCAATGCCGAAGGTGGAAGCAAGAACCTTCGCTTCAGCACTCACAGCACTCACTCCAACCTCGCCCGGGCGCTCGTGCTGACCTTCGACCGGATGCCCCGGTGGGGCTGGTTCTTTCGGGCCGAGACCTACTACGGGATGGCGTCGTACATCGCCACTGACGACGACCCGGCGGCCGGGATCAAGGGACTGTTTCCCGACCTGCACAATCGGTCCCACGGAGAGTCGTTCGTGACGCTCATGGAGTCGAGGATGATGAGCGACGGCCTCTACCTCCTCGACGAACCCGAGTCGGCCCTGTCCTTCGTCGGTCAGCTCCGGCTCCTCCGGATCATGCACGAAGCGATTGGCCAAGGCGCCCAGTTCATCCTGGCAACCCACTCTCCGCTCCTCATGGCATTCCCGGGCGCGGCGATCTACGAATTAGATGACACTGGAGCGAGGCGAGTTCACTACGACGAGGTTGACACCGTCTCGCAGTGGCGGACGTTCCTCGCCGACCCCGACCGCTACTTTCACCACCTGTTCAGTAACTGACACTCCGCGACGGGACCTGGCCTATGGCACGTACTGGGTGACGAGTTCGGTCAGTTCTCCGTCGTTGATGTAGATCCACACGAGACAGAACTCGCCGGGACACATGAGGAAGCCGCTCGTAGGATCGGCGACCCATGCCGGCCACTCGAGGCGATCGAACGTGGCCGGATCGTCGGTCAGACGGAATGCGATCGCATCGCCGGCAACCGGGACATCTCTCAGTGCGTCGCTGTCGTTGCGGATGTAGTAGTCGTTGGGTAGCGGGATCTCGGTCTCACCGTCCTCGGCCGCTGCCTCGTTCGCCGCCTCTCCGCCAAACCAGCAGGCGAGGTCGAAGCCGATCGAGTCGGCGTCGACCGAGCGCATCACTCCGAACCAGGCACCGTCGGGAAGGCCGTCGATCCCCGGCGCACACCCCGACCCGTTCGCTCCGTCACTACCCGCGAACGGTTCCGGAACCCATCCCACGTTCTCCCCGACCGCGTAGAGAGCCGAACTCCCGGTGGGCGGCCAATCCGACCGGTCGATCGTTACACACCCGGTCTGGACGAACTCACCAAACGCCTCACAACTCCCACCAAAGGTGTAGGTGACCGACTCGACGTCGGTGAACTGGAAGACCGTTTCGGTGAGCTGGGCGATGAGCGACGCGCTCCCGCAACTCGACGACGCGTTGGGGATGATCTGGGAGAAGTCGGAGAAGTCCACAGTCGCCGCACCCCCTTCGAGCGACACGTCCACCACAACTACGGCCGTTTCCGGCCCGAAGAACGACGACGCACCCGCCGCGACCTCGTCATCGGTCGGTCCCGTCAGCAGTGCCGTCAGGGCTCCTTGGATCCGGTCGATGTCGGCAGGGATCTCCCGCCGATACGACTCGACCTCCGAGCAGGTGACCGGATCGGTGATCCCGAAGTAGACGTCGACAACCACGGTCTCCGCGGTAGAGGTCGTCGTCGTGGCGACGCTCGTGGCCGGTGCGATCGTGGTGGGAACGGTGGTCGTAGCGGTGGTTGTGGTCGTGGTGTCGTCGCCGACCCGGCTGCCGCAGGCGGCGAGCAGCACCAACAAAGCAGCGAATCGTTTCATCGATGCCTCCAAAGCACTTTCGAGGCCAACGTACGACTCCAAGCGGCGGCCCCGTAGAGCAATTCATCAGTTGCACGCGAGGGAAGGAGTGGTATCGCTCCGATCTAGGACGCTCTCGAGCGAACGCCGATCTTGAGAGAACGCTGAGGGGGTAGGCAAACCGTCGGGTCGGTCAGAGCCATAATGCTCGGATGCGGGTTCTGGTCGTCGAAGACGAACACGTCATTGCCTCGGCGCTCATCAACGGCCTGCGCGGCGAAGGCTACGTCGTCGATCACGCCGACCGAGGCGACGACGCGGTGTGGATGGCCA
>JAOUGY010000259.1 GCA_029865445.1 Acidimicrobiia bacterium
GTTCGCAGTGCAACGCCGGGGAACCGGCACGGTGGGGAAGGTGTTCGGTCCTGTGATGGTGGTGTGGTTCATCACTCTGGCCGTGTTGGGAGCCATTCACCTCGGAGACGCTCCATCCGTATTCGATGCCGTGAATCCGGCGCACGCAGTTTCGTTCTTCGCCGAGCACACCGGGCGCGCGTTTGCGGCGCTCGGGTCGGTGTTTCTCGTGGTCACCGGCGGAGAGGCGCTGTATGCGGACATGGGTCACTTCGGAGCGCGACCAATCCGCATCGGCTGGTTCACGATCGTGTTCCCCTCCCTACTCATCCACTACTTCGGTCAGGGGGCACTCCTCCTCGCCCACCCCGAAGCGATCGAAGCCCCGTTCTTCCTGATGGCACCGGGGTGGGCACTCGTCCCGCTCGTGTTGCTCGCCACCGCCGCGACCGTGATCGCCAGCCAGGCGCTGATCTCGGGCGTGTATTCGATCACGCTGCAGGCCATCCAACTCGGGTACGCCCCTCGTGCTCGAATCACTCACACATCCGCCACAGAGCACGGCCAGGTCTACATCGCCAATGTGAACTGGGTCTTGATGCTTGCCTGTATCGCGCTTGTCATCGGGTTTCGGACATCCGGGAACCTGGCGGCCGCCTACGGAGTCGCGGTGACGGCCACGATGGTCATCACCACGATCCTGTTCGCTGTGTATGCCCGGCATGCTCTCGGTTGGAGATGGGCGCCGCTGGCTGCCCTCATCACTCTCTTCGGGGTCATCGACCTGGCGTTCTTCGGCGCCAACATCCTCAAGATCCCGGCCGGCGGATGGTTCCCGCTCGTTGGAGGGCTCTGTGTATTCGTGCTCCTGACGACGTGGAAGACGGGCCGTTCGCTCGTGTACGACCGTACGATGCGAGGACGTCAAGAGATCCGGCCCCTGGTCGAGTCGCTCCGAGGGAGCCAGTTCCCACGTGTCGAGGGGACCGCCGTCTACATGACGCCGAACTCCAACGAGGTCCCGCCCGCGTTCCTGGCCAATCTTCGGGCCAACCACGTTCTCCACGACCACATCGTGTTTCTGTCGGTTACCACCGAACCGGTGCCTCACGTCCATGCCTCGGAGCGTGAAGAAGTCATCGATCTCGGTGGAGGGTTCCACCGGGTCACGCTCGCCTACGGCTTCATGGACGACCCCGACGTACCGTCGGCGTTGAAGGCACTAGTGGGCGTTTCTGTGAGCTTCGACCCCGACCACACCACGTACTTCCTCGCTCGCGAGGCGATCAAGGTGACCACCTTGCCCGGAATGGCATCATGGCGGGAGCGGTTGTTCGTGTTTCTGCATCGCAATGCCGCATCTGCGGCCCGCTACTTCGGGTTGCCGGATCGCCGGACCATCGAGATCGGCGTGTCGGTAGAGCTCTGAGGTTCACGCCCCCAGCACGTGGCCGGAAGCGGCGCGGGTGAGCCGATCGTCGATGGCTCGCCCGAGCCCGGCCCGGGAGGTGAGTTCGGCAACGATCATCGTCGGCTGCCGTCCATCGATCGAACGCAAGACGCGGTAGAGCCGGGCGGCAACCCCCGGAAGCGACGAGCGACTCCCGAGCGGGAAGAACTCCCAACCCTCAGGCATCGGCCTCGCGGTCTCGTCGTACCCCAGGTACACGCCACCGTCGGGCGGAAGTGGGACACGATTGCGTGGATCCATCACCGCCATCGGGGTCAGAGGTGAGTAATGCCGTACTGCCTGCCCGGGCGATTCGGAATCGCGGGCGCTTCCCTCGATGCACTCGACGTCCAGTTCGTCGACGGGCAACGCTCCGTGTCGGAGTACCACCACATGATCCGACTCGAGGCGAACGACCGTCGACTCGATGCCAAGCGTGGTGTCTCCGGCATCGAGGACGAGGTCGCACCGGCCGGCGAGGTCCTCGAGGACGTGGTCGGCGGTGGTTGGGCTGACCCGACCGAACAGGTTCGCGGAAGGCGCCGCGACGGGTGCCCCCACGGCCTCGATGAGCGCCTCGGCGATCGGGTGGGCGGGCGCGCGTATCGCCACGGTGGCGAGGCCGGCCGTCACCGTCGGGGGAATCCGGGGCCCCCTCGGAACAACCATCGTGAGCGGTCCGGGCCAGTGCCGGGCCGCCAAGGAGCGAAACAGAGCGCTCTGTTCGGCGACGACGCCGGTGAGGTCCATCGATCGGGTGACGTGGATGATCAGCGGATCGTGTTGAGGACGCTCCTTCACGGCGAAGACCCGGTCGACTGCCACCGAGTCCTCGGCCAGGCAGCCCAAGCCGTACACGGTTTCCGTGGGGAACGCGACCAGGCCGCCTCCTCGCAAGAGGTCGGCGGCGCCATCGATGACTCCTCCATCGATGTTGTCGGGGTCGACCCGAACCCTGATCGTCACGAAGGACATGTTACGGCCGCGCCCCGGGCCGCACCGCTGCTTGACTGGACGGGTGCACGCGGGCGCTCACACGTGACGGTCTTCATACTCGTGCTGTGGATCGTGCTCACCCGCGCCGGGTCGAGCACGATCATCTGGCCGGAGTCGAATCGACCGGAGGCTCCGGTGAGTCGCTCGGTCCCGCTCGACAAGACGGCAGTGTGGCTCGAGGCGGGTCTGTCGCTCGTCGTCATCGTGGCCACGCCCTGGGCTTTCACGTCGTCGCAGGTCGACTCGCTGGAACGATTTGGCCTGCTGGCACTCCTGCCCCTCATGGTCTGGCACGCGTCCGATCGATTCGCCAAGGTGCGAGCGGGCTGGCTGGTGAGGTTCGACGATTCGGCGATCTCGATGTCCGGGCTGCCGGGACGGTCCATCGCATGGGACGACATCGAATCGGTGGCGCTCCGGAACGTGAGGTTTGGCCCCGACGACGTGGTCGTGCGGGGCGCGAGCCGGCGTCTCGTCCTCGACACCCAGTTCGCAGACATGGACGACGACGATTTCCAACAATGGGTCGTGGCGTCAGTCGCCGAGCATCGGTGAGCCGGTGACCGATCGGTTCGTATCGGAGGATCCGGTGGTGACCAGGGAGGCCATCTCATCCGCAGCGTGACCTACTCGATGAATGTCTCTCTCGACGGCTACATCGCCGGGCCGGATGGCGGGTTGGGCTGGTCGGTGCCCGACGCCGAGGTCTTTCGCTTCTGGATCGATGACATGCGAAGGGTCGGCATCCACCTGATGGGGCGCCGGCTCTACGAGACGATGTTGTACTGGGAGACCGCCGACCAGGATCCG
The DNA here is from genome assembly GCA_029865445.1 of Acidimicrobiia bacterium. Taxonomy (GTDB): domain Bacteria; phylum Actinomycetota; class Acidimicrobiia; order Spongiisociales; family ZC4RG35; genus JAOUGY01. The sequence continues at coordinate 3,236 of JAOUGY010000259.1, forward strand.
TCACTCGACGACGCCGAACTGGAATGGGCTGCCCTCTGGAATCCGCTCCCCAAGGTCGTGTTCTCCACGAGCCTCGCGGAAGTCCAGGGCAACGCCCGGCTGGTCTCGGGCGATGTGCGGTACGAGATCGAACGCCTCCAGGCCGAGCAGGTGGAGGGCGACATTGCCATCGGGGGAGCGACGTTGGCGGCTGCAGCGGCCGAGTTGGATCTCATCGACGAATACCGGACGATGATTCATCCCGTATTGATCGGCGGTGGCACTCCGTTCTACTCACCCGGTCGGCGGCGGGTGAAGCTCGAACTCGTGGAAAACCGCAGCTTCGATTCCGGAGTCGTGTATCTCCGCCACCGCGTGGTCCGAGAGGATCAACGGACGTGGGCCAGCGCCGGCACGGCGATGAACTCTCGCTGAGCTTGTCAGAAGGACCCGGTGTTACCCAACATCGCCGACACGACGGCGGGGTCATCCCACAGTTCGAGAGGCAGGTCGATGATCCTCATGGGAGTCCTGTCGGCCGCTTCTCGATCGGGTTGAGGTACCGCTCAACACGTGCCAGGGAGGTGCCGACAAGGAAATCGTGGGTCGCTCCTGGATCGCCGTCTGTGCAATTGCCGTCTTGCCGTTCGTGGTGGCGGCGGCGTCGTGGGTGGTCATCACGGTGGCCGAGCGGACGCGTCGTGTTCGGGCCTTGCTGTCATCGATGGGACCGACCGTGGTCGTACCGTCCGTGCACGGTCAGGTTGCGGGAGCGGTAGTCCTCGTCGGGTTGTGTGGCATGGCCGCGATCACGATCCGGGTCGCTCCGGTGGTCGTCGGTTCTGCGATCGCCGCCTGCTGGGTGGGTCGGGGATTCGTGAGCAGGCTCATCAAACCCCGCGTGCGCCTCGATGTTCGGCGCCTGGACGCCGAGATCAGGAACCTTCTGGACGAAGCGGCGTAACGCTCAGACCGGGACACCAACAACAGGACAGGGCGAGTCGAGGAGAATCTCCTGGGCGACCGAGCCCATGAGCAGCTTCCCTACTCGGGAACGGTTACGAATGCCGATCACGATGTACGAGGCGTCGACGCTGTTCGCCTCGTCCAGCACCGTTTCGGCCGCTTCTCCCACCAGAACCCGGGCCTGAGAGACCCCTTGGTGGCCGGCGAAATGGTCCATCACGTCGGCCCCGAGCCGTGACATGAGCACGTCGACGAACGCGCCCTCCTGAGGAAGGGACTCGCGGTAGTCCTCGAGCCGTTCCGGCGTCAATGCATGGACCGGTACGACGGTCAGGCCCAGGGCCTTGCCGATTTCGATCGCCTTCGCTGCCACCTTGGGGGCCGAGGCGCCAAGATCGATCGCAGCCAGAACGGGGGTCATCCTCACCTCATGTTCGCTTCAACCCGAACGGTATACAGATTTTCTCCTTCCGGTCGGCAAATCGAGTCACTTGCCGTCGGGTCTTTGGGCGTATTCTCGAAGGCCATGGAGCGCTATACGCACGGCCACCACGGATCCGTTGTCGCCAATCACGCTCAACGCCGCGCCGCAGACAGCGCGGCGTTCCTCTTGCCCCGGCTCGAGTCCTCGATGCGACTCCTCGACCTCGGATGCGGTCCCGGTTCGGTCACGCTCGACCTCGCCCGCTTCGTCGCAGAGGTTGTCGGCGTCGATGCGGCCGGAAAGGCGATCGCCGTGGCGCGGGGAGCTGCCGAAGCATTGGGCGTTCGGTCCCGGTTCGAGGTCGCCGACGTGTATGAACTCCCGTTCGAAGACTCGTCCTTCGATGTGGTGTTCGCGCACCAGGTCCTTCAGCACCTCGGTGACCCGGTTCGGGCACTGGTCGAGGCCCGACGCGTGCTCCGGCCGGGCGGCCTCATGGCTGCCCGCGAAGCCGACTACGGGACCATGGTCCACCACCCGCACACTCCGGCACTCGATGAGTGGTTGACGCTGTACAAAACCGTCGCGCGTCACAACGGTGGCGAGCCCGATGCAGGTCGCAGGGTCGCGGGCTGGTTCGCCGATGCCGGCTTCGAACAACTCGAGGTGTCGTCCTCCACATGGACCTATCACACCCGGTCGGAGGTGGAGGGGTGGCGCGACCTGTGGGTCAGCCGGCTCACGGAGGCGCGTCTCGGAGAGCACGCCGTCGCCCTGGGGCTGGCGGATCGGGATCGGCTCGCGACCCTCGCCGACGGCTGGAGACAGTGGGCCTCCTCTCGGCAGGCCTTCTTCGCTTTCCTCCACGGAGAAGTCGTCGCGGTCCGGTGATCTCTAGAACTCGACCGACACCCCGATGTCCGCCGCCACCGCCTTCGTGTACACGTGGTGGGCCGCAGCCAGGTCCTGGACCAC
>JAOUGY010000260.1 GCA_029865445.1 Acidimicrobiia bacterium
CTCAGCGCAGCCGCGGGTGATGCCCCTGCCGCCAAGGAGGCCCACCGCAGTGCCATCCTTTGTCGGATCCACATCGGCATAGGAAATCGCCTCAACGCCGTCGAGCAGATCGGGGCGCGCCCTCGAGATCATGGCGGCCATCTCGACCCGTGTGATGGGTACATCGGGGCAGAACAGGCCGACGCCGCAGCCGGTGGCTATCCCTGCGTCCCACAGGGCGACGATGTCGGACTCGAAGACGCTTCCGTCGTCGTCCGCAAAAGGCCCGTTTCCCTGCATCTCGATGATGAGGGGCTCGTCGGCGGATGCGGGTTGTGCAATGGATAGCAATGAAGCGATTGTCAGTACCACGGCGATGAGGTCGCGAGCGGACATGGCTGCTCCGTTCGTTCAGGTCGCGCGCCGAGGACCAAAGAAGGTGGACATCAAGATCCTCGGGGCGAGGTCGATCGGACGGCGGTATCAACCCACCCGCGCGGGGCGTTCGTCCGTGGCGGCTTTCACCAGTGTGTGATGAGGTGTGTCGCTAGGGACTGGTTGTGCACGATTGCACGCCGTGCCAAACCCTCCAGGGCGCGCCAGGTCGACGTCAGCCGTTGGGGGTAAACCAACATTAGCCCATTACGAACAGTTGTCCAGCCCGGTCAACGACCTTCGAATTCCGGGCGGCGCTTCTCGAAGAAAGCGGAGATCCCCTCCCGACCGTCGTGCGTGTGGCTCATCGCAGCAATCGACCGGGCTTCCATCTCCATCTGCGTCTCCAGGGTGCCGGAGAACGACTCGTGGAGCATCCGTTTGACTGCACCAAATGCCAGTGTTCCGCCCTTGCTGAGACGCCGTGCGAGATCCATGGCGGTATCCAGCAGCTCGTTTGCGGGAACAACCTGAGTGATCAATCCCCACTCGAGAGCCTCGGCAGCCGACAATCGCCTGTTGGTCAACATCAGTTCCATGGCGCGTCGCATCCCCACGAGACGGGGGATGAAGTAGGTCGACGAGCCGTCTGGTGTCAGAGAAGCGGCGGTGTAGGCGGACGTGAACATGGCCGTCTCGGCCGCGATGGCGATGTCGCAAGCCGCGGCAAAGGAGAATCCGGCGCCTGCAGCCGTCCCGTTGACCGCGGCGATGATCGGTGCGTCCATGCGAGAGAATCGGGAGATCGCACCGTGGAAGTAGGTCGTCATTTCCTTCAGGAGTGCCCCCGCCTCGTCCCCGGCATCGGCGAAAGCGGCAAGATCTCCGCCCGCGGAAAAGAACGCGCCGGCACCGGTCGCCACGACCGCCCGGATGCCCGGGTCTTCGTCGCAGCGAATGGCAGCATGGAGCAGTTCATACATGAAGTCGCGGTCCATCGCATTGGCGTTGTCCGGGCGGTTGAAGGTGATGATGGCCACGGCATCCTCCACCGCGAACGTGATCTTCTCGAACTCCACAGATGCTCCTCTCGACTCCGACATCCTATGCCTCGCGCATGGCCCCGAACCATCTGCTGCCGCGCGTTCGTATTCGCGCCGACCTACGGTAGAACCGGCAACCGAGGAGACCCATGGCACGTATAGCAATCGTCGGCGACGGCCCCGGGGGGCTCAGCGCGGCTCTGTTCCTGGCCCGAGGAGGGCACGAAACCGCGGTATTCGGTCTCGGCAAGACCGCCATGCACTACGCCTTTCTCAACAACTACCTGGGAGCACCCGCCGTTTCAGGGACCGCATTCCAGGAGGCCGCCATCGACCAGGTGAGTCAGGCGGGAGCGAAGGTCGTCCGAGAAGAGGTGACAGGGCTCACGGCCGGCGAAGGATTCGTGGTCACCACGGACTCCGGGCGATTCGACGCGGACTATGTCGTCCTCTCGGAGGGCAAGTCGGCGCCGCTGGCCGCTGCGCTCGGGCTGGCATTCACAGAAGCCGGTGGTGTGGCCGTCGATGCCGACCAGCGTTCCTCGAACCCCCACGTCTACGTCATCGGCCGCAGCGTGCGACCCTCCCGTAGCCAGGCGATCATCTCTGCGGGGGATGGCGCGGTTGCCGCCCTCGACATCCTGGCCCGCGAAGCCGGGAAGGACGTCCAGGACTGGGATTCACCACCCAAGGAATGACTGCCGAGCCGTGCCCGGGCTGCGGTGCGGTCCTCGTACCTGTGGACGGACCCGTCCACAGGTACCTCGGGGCGTCGTCGGCGTGCTGGACGGTCTACAGCTCGATCCTGGGAGGCTCCCCACCACTGCCGCCATCACCGATGGCAGCCTCGATGGTGGATGCGTATTGCGTTCAGCATCCGGGCGTCGACTCTCCACAGTCACGACAGTCTGTGGCCGTTCACGCGATTGCGCTCCATGCCGCTCTCGGACACGGCGCGACCCCCGGAAGCCTGATCGCCGCTCGGGTGGATGCCGTGGAGGCGGGACGGCGAGGGGCCGTGTCATACCCGTGGCGGGACGACTGGCCAGTCGACTGGGGCGTCACCATCCACGACGTCATCGCCGGCGTGGCGACGGTCGAAGATTGGATCACGGCGGTGTACGCCCAGGTGACGAACCGATGGAGCTCCGAACTCGAAACCTGGTGGTCGGTGATCGGGAATTGAGGTCACCCTGCGAGCATCGAGCCGGCCGCCACTCCTGCAAGCCCGAGCGCCAGCATGAGAGCCACGTTCAGGCCTGCCAGTCTCGGTGAGGGCCCAGCACCGAGTTCGGCCGCCTCCACCATCCAGGTCGAGAAGGTTGTGAACCCGCCGAGGACACCGGTCGTGACCAGCCAGGCAGGTGTCGGTTCGAGGTCGAGACCAGCCGAGAACCCGGCGGCGATGGAACCCGAAACGTTCACCACCAACGTGCCCCACGGGAATGTGCCGCGGGAACGCGACGAGATGAATCGAGCGAGTTCGAAGCGGCCCAACGCCCCCAGGCCCCCACACAAGCCGAGCAACAGCCAGGTCATCGCTCCTCCGCCGCTCGAACCGTCAGTGCCGCGACGAGAAGACCGGCGGCCGTCATCCCCACCACATACGAAGAGGCGATCAGGAGACCATGTGAGCCGGTCAGGTCCCTGGCCTGAACCATCATCGAACCGAAGGTCGTGAGCGCACCGCACAACCCAACGCCGAGAAACCCGAGCGAATGTGCTCTGGTGGGGTCCCGAATCATGCGCCCCACGAGCACCCCGAGGAGTGCCGTGCCGGCGAGGTTCGCGAGCACGGTGGACCAGGGGATTTCGGACTGGAATGCCTTGTCGACCAGGGCTCGGCCGAGCGTACCGACGAAACCCCCGGCGAGGATCGAGGCCCTGAGCCGGACCGGACTCACCGTCCGGCGCGCGCCGGGACGAGGTGTCGCGCCAGCGTTGTCCAGACCTCGGGTCGGGCCAGGACGCGTTTCATGGACGACAGTGTCCGCACAAAGGTCGGGACGGCGGCGTTGGGATCCATCGGGTTCGGGCGCATCGCCGACAGCGTGGCAGGGGTCGGCCGGAGGACCAACACGTCCGTGTTCGGCCACCGGTCGCGAATCATACGCAATTCGGCCTGGAGGGCCTCCGACCCGACCTGATCGAAGAGGCGCTCGTAGAAGCGAGCACCATCGCGTTCGGTGTCCGCCGCCATGGGAGCGAGGATGAGAATCAGGTCGAGCGGGTTGCCACTGCCCAACACGAGATCGGCGTGGGTTCCAGACATCACGCCACCGTCGACGTACATGCGTTGACCGATCCGATAGGGCCGGAACACAAGCGGGATGGCCGAAGAGGCCGCCACCGCTTCGGCGATCCCCACGTCGGGGGCGGCATCGGTTCCGAATGCAACCCGACGCCGTGCTTCCACATCGAAGGCGGTGACCACCGTCGGCTTGATGGGCCAGGAATCCGCTGAATCTCCGATCTGGCTTCTGACCCAATCGGCGAGGCCGTTGGCCTCGAACGGTGCGGGTGATCCGAGCAACATCGTCAGCCCCGGCTTGCGCACCCCCGGAAGCAGGCCGTGGCGTACCCACGTTCCCACCTTCACGCCAGGCTTCCGGTTGAACAGGTGCCCGGCGATCCGAGCTGCTACATCGGCTCGTTCATCGCCGTGGCGGACGAGGCTGTCGAGAACCAGGCGATCGTGGCGCACCATGGCAGCCACGAAGGAACCGGCGGATGTGCCCACGACGACGTCGGCCGTATTGGCCGACCAGCCGGTAGCCAGCTCGATCGCCATCAGAGCCGCCATCTCATAGGCAGCTCCCGTTACCCCTCCGCCACCGAGAACGAGACCGACTGAACTCATCAGGGCCGCAATATAGATGCTGGCGAGGGCGCCGCTACGGTGATCGTCATGCGCCTGCGCCCGGTCCGCCTACCCGACGATCTGTCTGGCCTCGAGCGGCTGTTCGGAGTCATCACCGAGTGTGATGGCCATTCGCCGATCGGAGAGCACAAATACCTCGATCTACGGCATGCGGACGCAGATCGGGTCACCGGGCTGGTGGGCGAGGTCGACGGCGAACCCGTCGCCTACGTCGCCATGGCTCCAACACAAGAGCAGGGCACCTGGGCGATCGAGCTGGCGCTCCACCCGTTCCACCGCGAGCGCGACACCGACCAGATGGTCATCGATGCCGCTGTTGAGCACGTGGCCGGCTCCGGTGCTCGCCGGGTTCGGTCGTGGGTGTTTCATCCCACCCTGGCTTCCGTCTTCGAGGAGTCGGGGTTCGTTCCTGAGCGTGAACTCCGCCAGTTGAGAATTTCGCTTCCTCCGCCCCGGCCGGCGGTCTTCCCCCCGGACATGGACGTGCGCGGTTTTGTGGTCGGCGCAGACGAGGCCACCTGGCTGGCGGTCAACAATCAGGCCTTTTCGGGTCATCCGGAGAACGGGTCATGGACCCGGGACGTGCTCGAAGACAGGAAAGGCCAGGACTGGTTCGACCCAAACGGGTTCCGCATGCTGTGGCACGGCGAGAGACTGGCCGGTTTCTGTTGGACGAAGGTCCAGTCCGAAGACGTTGGGGAGATCTACGTGATCGCCACCGCCGTCGGGTATCGGGGCCGCGGGTTGGGTGCGGCGTTGGTCTTGGAGGGTCTCAGGTACATGTCCGAGCAGGAAGGCCTGGGGAGGGCCATGTTGTACGTCGATGCGGACAACAAGGAAGCCAATCGGCTCTACGAATCGCTGGGGTTCCGCCTCGATCACGTCGACCGGGCGATGGTTCGAGAACTCTGAGGTGACTCAACCGAACCGGCGGCCACACGACGGGCAGCGCGGGTCGCCCTCGCGGGTGTCCGCCTGACACCATGGACAGGGAAGATCGTCACCCTTGATCGCCTGCATCGTCGCTGTGCCCTTGTTCAAGGACTTCGGCCATACGTAGATGTTGCGTATCGCTTCGAGCACCCATCACTCCGTGTCACCCACCAGATTAGGGATGTTCACGGGCCTAGCCCAGGATTTCGCGTTCCCGGTCAGGCGACGGAGTCGGAGAGGTCCTTCACGAGATACGCGAGGTCACCGAGTCGGCCGTCCCGCTGCTCGGCGGCCTCCAACATCGTCATGGCCGAGTGGTACGCAATCCAAGGCC
>JAOUGY010000261.1 GCA_029865445.1 Acidimicrobiia bacterium
TTCGGTACATCCGCCTCCTTCAAGCCCCAACGAGAAGAGGGTCGTCCCCATGGCGCCGTCGGCGACGAGGACACCTCGTTCCGCGAGCAGCCGCTCGAACTTCGTACAGCCGGAATCCTTGGTCATGTCGCAAACCTCCACTCGCTGACCGTCTGCGGGAGGCGGACCCGATGAACGAAAACCGCCTGGCAACTCCCTTCGCTGTGCGATGGGTACCGGCGGTTCGAGACCGCCGCTTTAGCTGCATTTCTTGAGCGCCCGCAAGCTGTCGATCAAATCGGCGCTGTCTGGTGGCGATTGTAGCGCCGGGATGCAGTCGGGCAAGCACCGTGACACCACCGTTACGAGATTGCGATCGAGCTGCGACGTCCGGAGCACATGCTGTTGGCAGGAGGTGACATGAGAACCCCAACCCTCGTCGTGGTGTCGATGCTGATCGGTTCGTGTTCAACGCCGAGCCTCACGACTTTGCCTGTGCCGCCCGTCTCGGTGTCCACCATTGGGACGGTCACCACGGCGACAACCACCGACATCACTCCGACCATGTCCTCGTCGGACACCACGGTTTCGACCTCGATCGGCGGCTGGACCGTGATCGAGCCGCCGGCAGCCCCGGTGATTGCCGCAGCACGCATCGGCGAGGCGGTCATCGTCGGCTCCTGCTCACGAGACGGGAGCGGGGGTGTGTTCAGGGTCGAGTCCGGGCGCTGGGAACAGATGGCGGCCGGGTGCATCACCCAGATCGGCGTCACCTCGCTTGGCATCGTGGCCATCGGACCTGGCGTCAGCGCGGGAGCCGACCGCTCATGGTCCACGCAACGGGCCGTGTTGATCTCGTCCGACGGAGAGAACTGGGACGCCGTCGCGCTGCACGAGCGACTCGGTTTCGACTACCCGGACCAGCTGGGAGTACCCGAAGCAGTGTTCGCGCCACCCGAAGACCGGGCGGTCACGGTGCTGTTCACTCGCGCCGCCGAGGGCGAGTCACGTCTCGCCACCCTCCTGACCACGACCGATGGCGAGACGTGGGAGTTGGTGGAGGGCGCCGAGATCTTCGACAACACCGACATCGGCGCAGTGATGCCCGGCGGCGAAGGGTTGATCGCCGTGGGAGCATCGCCAGGTGGCGAGTTCGTCCCCACCGCCGCGGTGTTCACGTCGCCCGATGGGGCGTCGTGGCGGAGGGTGACACCGACCACAGCGGACTTCGAGCACAAGATCATGACCGACGTGATTGCAACTCCTCATGGCTTCGTAGCCGTGGGCGGCGACTTCTTCGAGACCGGTCTGATGACCGCATGGACCTCACCCGACGGGCTGTCTTGGACCCGCTCACCGCACCCTGACGAAACGCTCGATCCGAGCGTCGCGCAGATGACCGCCCATCGCATCACGTCGCTCGACGGTGTCTTGTGGGCATCGGGTGAGGATCATGATGCGTCCAGGTCCGTGAGTTCGCTCTCCGCTCTGTGGAAGTCGGAAGACGGCGGCCGGACATGGCAACGGGTCGCCGACGACGTATCCGTCCCATTTGTGTTGTTCGACGACGGTCGTGTACGGATTGCGACCACCGCCGACCGTGACGTTCTTCTGATCCAGGACTGAATTCAGTCGGGTGGCGGGGCGGCAACCTCAGGTGGAGAATCGGCGAGCGATCGAGCCACCACCGCCACGACCACGAACGCCCCGCCCACGAGGGTGGCGGCCACCGGCTTCTCGCCCAACAGCAACCACACCCAGAGCGGGCTCAGCACCAGCTCGATCCCACCGAGGAGCACCAGCTCGGAAGCCGCCACGGTTCGAGACCCCGCCACGTAGAGGATGAGGCCGCCGCCCATGAAGAGGCCTCCGATGGCGATGCCGGTGACGGCATCTGTGGCGAGGACCTGAAAGTCGTCCGCCATCGCGGCGGCGAACACCCCCGCGAACACACCGGCCCAGGCGATGGCCGGGTTCATGTCGACGTCCTTCCCTCGGCGGACAGCGAGCACGAAGCCGGTGTAGCTCGTCACCATGAGCAGCGCCATCAGGTTGCCGAATGTGCGGCCGTCGTCGATCGCCGCCACCGTCATGATCGTGACCCCGATCGCCGCCACCACGAACCAGAACAGCGTGCGGCGATCGAGTCGCTCCCCGAGGAATAGCCATCCGGCGACAGCCGTCAGGAGCGGCCCGAAGCCGAGCATGAACGACGTGTTGGCGACGCTGGTGTTCAGCAGGGCGAGGATCGCCGAGATGTTCGAGACGGCCATGAACGCCCCACCCACCACGGCGGTCCAGCCGGCGGCGCGGAAGGTGTCGATCACTCGACCCTCGTTGCGGATCGCCACCAGCACGAGGATCACCGGGATCACTCCGAGTGAGCGCAACAGCGTGATCTGATAGGCATCGGCCTCTTTGATCAGCCGCACGAACAGGGCCGTGAGACTCCACAGCACACCGGCGCCCAGGACCAGCGCCCGGTCCCGCGAGATTCGGCTCGCCCGCTCGAGGCGAAGGGTGCGCACGCTCATCGGTGTTCGCTCCAGGCTCAAGACGATCGCTACTGTCGACTCGCCGCTTTGCCTGCATTTGTGGAGCGCCCGCAAGCTGTCGATCAATTCGGCGCTGACTGCGGCACGGAATCTACTTCCTCGAAGACCTCGGGCGGTGATTCAACGCCAGAGCCACAGGTCGTACGACACGACGCCTGTGGCCACGGAGCGGGGCTCGCCTCCGAAGACATCCACGATCCACAACTGCCCGTCCGAGAGGTAGAAGAGATCGCTGTGTCTGCCCGCCGGGAAAAAACGGGATAACGGTCTCTTCCGGGATCCGGAACCGGTACATTCCGCGATACGGATCTGTCTCACGATATGGAATCGGAATGGCCACCGACCCTCTCCTCCAGCCGTTCGCTCTCAAACACCTCCATCTCCGCAACAGGATCATGAGCACGGCCCATGAACCCGCCTACGCCGAGGACGGGAAACCAAAGCTCCGCTATCAGCTCTATCAGGAGGAGAAGGCGAAGGGCGGGATCGCCCTATCCATGTTCGGAGGCTCCACCAACGTCGCCCTCGACTCGCCGCCGGTGTTCGGACAGCTGTATGCCGGGGACGACTCGATCATCCCCTACTTCCGTCAGCTGGCGGACCGGCTCCATGCCCAGGGGACGGCAACGATGTGCCAGCTCACCCACATGGGGCGGCGAACGGTCTCCGACGCCGGGGACTGGCTTCCCACCATCGCCCCCTCCTCGGTGCGCGAGCATTCCCACCGGAGCTTCCCCAAGGAGATGGAGGGCTTCGATATCAAGCGGGTGGTGCGCGCCTTCGGCGAAGCGGCCCGCCGCTGCAAGGACGGCGGGCTCGACGGCGTCGAAGTGATCGCCTACGGCCATCTCGTGGACCAGTTCTGGACGCCGCTCGTCAACAAGCGGACCGACCGGTACGGGGGGGCGCTCGAGAACCGGATGCGATTCAGCCTCGAGGTCCTCGAGTCGATCCGGATCCAGGTCGGGGACGACTTCATCGTCGGAGTCCGAATGTCGGGAACCGAGGACCTCGAAGGAGGACTCACTCAGGAGGACTGCACTGCCATCGCCGTCGCCCTCGCCAGGACGGGGATGATCGATTTCATCAACGTCATCAAAGGCTGGATCGCCACCGACGAGGCACTGAGTCACGTGATCCCGGGCCTGGGCACCGCCCTCGGGCCGCACCTTCCCGTCGCCCACGCCATCAAAGAGGCGACCGGTCTGCCCGTGTTCCACGCGGCTCGGATCGCCGACCTCGCCACCGCCCGCCACGCCATCGACGAAGGCCTACTCGACATGGTGGGGATGACCCGGGCGCACATGGCCGACCCGCACATCGTCCGCAAGCTCGAGGCAGGCGCCGAGGATCGGATCAGACCGTGTGTGGGCGCCTCCTATTGCATCAACCGGCTGTATCTGGGTCACGACGCGCTGTGCATCCACAACCCGGCCACCGGACGCGAAGAGACGATCCCGCACGTCGTATCGCCGGCAGGCGGGCGGCGACGGATCGTGGTGGTAGGGGGCGGTCCGGCCGGGCTGGAGGCCGCTCGGGTGTCCGCCGAACGGGGACACGAGGTCGTGCTGTTCGAGGCGTCGAACGAGCCCGGTGGACAGGTGGTCCTCGCGGCACGTTCCACCGACCGCCGGCGCGACCTCATCGGGATCACCGATTGGCTGATCGCCGAAGGCAAGCTGCTGGGCGTTCAAATGCGGTTGGGCACGCTCGCCGATGCCGAGGACGTCATGGCGCTGGACCCCGACGTGGTGGTCGTTGCGACCGGCGGACTGCCCCGCACGTCGTTCCTGGCGGAAGGCGAGCACCTGGTGGCGACCACCTGGGACATCGTGAGCGGGTCGATCAGACCGACATCGGGCACCGCTCTCTTGTTCGACGACCACGGCACCGAGGAAGCCTGGTCGTGTGCCGAACGCATGGTCCTCGCCGGGTCACAGGTCGAGATCGTCACGCCCGACCGTCACGTCGGATACGAGGTGACCGGGTTGTCATACCCCTCGTACCTGGCCTTCGCCTACGAACACGGGGTCACCATGACACCCGATCACCGTCTCACCGCAGTGCGGCGATCCGGCGCCGGCCTCGAGTGCGACCTGTGGAACGACTACACGAAGAAGACGGTGAGCCGCGTCGTCGACCAGGTCGTCGTCGAACACGGCACCGAACCGAATGCCGACGTGTACTTCGACCTCGTCGGGGAGTCCTGCAATGGCGGTGAAGTCGATCTCGACGCCCTGATCGGCGGACAGCCCCAACCCCGAGGTTCAGGGTTCCAGCTGTTTCGGATCGGAGACGCCGTGGCGTCCCGCAACATCCATGCCGCCATCTACGAGGCGCGTCGATTGTGTAAGGACCTCTGAACCTTGACAACCAGCGCCCCGGCCGGTGGAGCCCGCTCGGTCATCATCTCGCTCGCCACGCTCATGATCGGATTCGGCCTGGTCGGTTCGGTCCTCGGCGTGCGCGGCACCGAGGAGTTCTCTGCCGCGGTCGTCGGACTCGCCGGATCGGTCCACTATGCGGGATTCCTGGCAGGGGCGTTCGTGATCCCGGCGCTGGTGTCGTCCGTCGGCCACATCCGCGTCTACTCGGCGCTGGCGTCGGCGACCTCCGTCATCGTGCTGGTGTTCCCCTACGCCCTCAATGCTCCCACCTGGGTTTCGATCCGGCTGCTCTTCGGGTTGTGCATCTCCGGGATGTACATCGTGGCCGAGAGCTGGCTCAACTCGGTCTCGACCAACGAGACCCGGGGACGGCTCCTCGCCGCCTACCTCGTGACCGTCAACTCGGCGGTGGCCGCGGGACAGCTGCTGTTGTCGGCGACCGGGGCGATTGGTGTGTTTCCGTTCGTACTCGGTTCAGCCGTGATGTCGCTGTCGGTTGTACCCCTGGCGCTCACGCGGGCTCCGGCCCCATCCCTGCCTCCGGTGACCGAGCGGCCACCCATCCGCGAGGTGCTGCGGCTGGCGCCCCTCGGT
>JAOUGY010000262.1 GCA_029865445.1 Acidimicrobiia bacterium
CGAGTGCTGGCGGGTTTCGGTTTCCCACGTCACAGGGTGGTTCCGCGTTGAGCGTTCCCCCTACCTCCCATCTCCCTTCGGGCGTATCGCGCACGGCGCATTGCGCAGCTACCAGGGGGTGACGGCGACTTTGCCGTTGGTGCCGTCGACGGCCACGGCGACCTGGCCGTTGGCTTCTGCGAGGGTCGAAGCGAGCGCCTCGTCGAGGTGGATGGCGCACACGGCGGGAATTGCGAGCGCCCTGGCCGACTCGAACAAGTGGGCGGCAGGCCCGCCGCCGGTGGTGATCAGGGCGGCGGCGTCCCACAAGAGGGCGGCGAGGTTCGGGATCGGGTGAGTCCCTACCACCACGTCCCGAGGACGAAAGTGGCTGGTGTCGTATGGGTCGGAGATGAAACACAGTCGACCGGCCGCCACGCCCGGCGCCGCGGATGTGCCCTCTGCCCAACGACCCTGCGTCATGATGAGGGCGGCGTCGAACGGTTCCCAGCGATCGAATCCGATCCGATCCCTCAGGCGGTCGGCTCTCCCCTCGGCCAGCACCGCGGCCACCTTCTCAGGCTCCATGTGCCATCCCAGTTCCGGCCGGGTGACCGCCCCCAGTGCCACCAATGCCCTCCGGACTTGAGCCAGCAGACCGAGAACGAGTGCAGCCCGGTCCGGGTCTGGGGGGCGAAGCATCTCGAGCCGAGCGAGCGAATCGGACGGGTCGCTCGAGCGGAGGAGACGGAGGACCTCCTGGGCGTCTGCCGCCGCCATGGGTTTGGCCTGGTCCCACACCTCGGCGGTGAGAGCACGGGAGTGTTCGGTTGCGGTCCGCAAAGCCTCGACCGGGTCGATGTCGATCGGCTCGGCGTCGTCGACGAGGACATCGATGTTGCCCAGCGCCCACGGCAGCACCAGCGATTCGCCGAGCGGGCCGGGGGCGCGGCGGACGGCCCTTGCCACTCGACTCGCCGTCTCCCCGACCAGGCCCGTGGGGAGTTCGTATCCCTGCTCGGCCGGTTCCGAGGATTTCAAGAGCTGGAACAACACCAGTTCCCCGCCGGCAGACGCCCACTCGCAACCCGTGGCGCCCACCCGGTCGTGGGCCTGGCGCAGCAGTTCGGCGACGCTGCCGATCAGGTCGGTACTCATCAATTCGATCGCTTCGGCGCCTGAGATGACACCGGACGTCCCGACCCTGGCATGTGAGCCGGGTTCCCATCCCTGGACCAACGGCGCAGGGGAACCGGCAACACCCACCACGATCACGTCGTCGCCTGCGATTCGCGCCGTCCCCCCGAACTCTGGGGAGAGGGCGGGTTGGACCAGCACCGCCATGGGTGCCGAACCAGGGGCGAGCTTGGCCGCCTCGTACCGTTCGAGGGTGTGGACGGTGAACGCCGAAGCCCAGCATCCCCGTACCGCCGTCTCGACCTCTCCGTGGAAGATCTCGAGGTATGAGGTGAAAGCCCCGGACCATTCGCCCTGACCTTCGAGGATCGACGAGGACCGCACGATCATCGGCTCGGGCATCGACTCGGTGGCATCGAGGAGCGCCTCGGAGAGCGGAATCGAGAGCGGCTGTTGACTCATCGCAAGGCGGGCGCCGCCCGATCCGCGAAGCCCCATCACCTCGACTCCAAAAGCCATGGGCTCTTTCGAGGCATCTGCCGGGACCACGATGCCCGGGAGCACGGGGAGACTGGCTTGTCGCCCGCGGGCAAGCCACGCCGCCTTTGCTCCGGCGACGGCCGGATCGGTTGCTTCGACGTCGTCGAGCGTGAGGATCATTCGTTTCTCGATTGGGGTGTCGAACCTAGATGATCGCAGACGAGGAGACCAGGTGCAGCAGTGAGGGGAGGCCGAACGGCCTCCCCTCACCAGATCGATCGCCGTCTCCGGTCAGCTGGTGACGATGATCTCGTGCTGTTTGTACGTCGTCACCATCTCGTAACCGGTCTTGGTGACGTACAGCATCTCCTCCAGTCGCACGCCGTGATCGTGGAGTTTTCCGTTCTGGGTTTCCAGGGCGAAGGTCATGCCCTCGAGGATCTCAACCGGGTGGTCGAGCGACCAGATCCGGGAGATGACGGGCGGGTCGTACTGGGCGAGACCAAGGCCGTGACCCCAGTTGTTCGCCGCCGCCTGATCCTCTTCCTTGTATCCCCAATACTCCATCGCCGAAGGCCATTCGGCCGCCACCTCGGCTGTGCTGGCCCCGGGCTTGACCTTGTCGATCGACCGCCACAACCAGTCGTGGGCGGCGTCATAGGTCGCCTGCATTTCATCGGTGGGAGTGCCACCCACGCAGTAGGTCCGGTAGCAGCATGACTTGAATCCGTTCCACGTGAGCGCCGCCAGGTCGACGATCACCAGCTCGCCGGGGCGGATCATCCTGTCGGAGAAGTTCCGCCAGTTCGGCCAGGCATTGGGACCGGACGACACGATCACGTCTTCGACGTCTTCCATGCCGGGGATCGAGTACAGCTTCTCGAACCCGAAGGCGGCGACCTCGTTCTCTGTCATGCCTGGCTTGATGAAGTTGGTGATCTCGTAGTGGACGTAGTCACAAATGGCGCCGACGATCGAGAACGCCTTGATCTCGTCGGGGCTCTTGACTGCCCGAGCGTTCATCATGGGCGTCATGCCGTCGGTCCAGTTGATGTTGCGTCGCTCGAACTCACGGATCAGGTTGATGTCGATGAAGTCCACACCCAGCGGCATGTCCTTGACGCCGGCATCCTCGAGGTCGTTCATGAGCGAGTTCACGAACTTGTTCACCTGCTGCTCGGCTGCCGGACCGACCGCACCCTTGATCCACGCGTACGAGTAACGGATGTTCTCCTTGGGGATCCACGGGTTGTGCACTTCGAGGTGGAAGCCGATGTCGCCCTGCTCGTACACGATCGGGGGCTTGCCGGCGGGGAGCACCACGTATCGCAGTCCGGGCTTGAGCCGGTTCCATCCCGGGGTCAGCGTGGACGAGACGTACCGCATGTTCTCGTCGTAGAAGAGCAACAACGCGCCGAGCCCTGCCTTCTCCATCTCGGCGTGGGCTCGCTTGAGACGCCAATCTCTGACGTTGGCCCAGTTGATGCCTTCCTTCCAGTCCGTGCTGAGGCCGAAGAACGCCTCTCTCATGTGATCGGTTCCTTTCCTTCTCGATCTCGTGTCTCGAACGGCGACTCAGACGCGGTCAGGAAGCACCTCCCGGACGATGTCTAGGAATTCGTCGTCGTCGAGCAGACCCTTCTTGGCGAGCGACTTGCCTTTGACCTCGGCCAAGATCGCCTCGATCTCTTTGGTCTCGGCGTCATAGATGCCGTGCTTGCCGAGCCAGATGGCGACCGAGTCGAGACCCGAACCCTTGCCGAGGACGATCTTGGGGTCGGCCTGGCCCACCAACTCTGGCCGGTAGGGGAACGGCTCGAGGAGTTCATCGCCGACGTTCTTGACCCACGTAGTGATGATGCCCGACTCCACGTTGTAGAGCATGTCACCGGTGATCGGACGGTTTGCCGGCTGTTGAACCCCGGAGAGTTCCGCCACGAGCCGGGCAATCGAGGTGAATTTGGTGGTGTCGATGCCGGTGTCGATGCCGTACATTGTGAGCATGGCGAGCACCGTTTCCTCGGTGGGGGCGTTGCCGGCCCTTTCGCCGATACCGCTGACCGTGGTGTGAATCACCGACGCGCCCTCTGTGAGGGCGAGGATCGAGTTGGCGACGCCCATCCCGAAGTCCATGTGGAAGTGGGTTTCGAGTGGGACGTTGAGTCGTTCGCGAACCCGCCGCGTGTAGTAGCTGATGGCGTGGGGTGAGGTGACTCCGAAGGTGTCGACGAGGGCGATCTTGTCGACGTGGCCTTCGGTGGCCACGGTCTCGAGGTCGTCGAGTAGTTGGGTCATCGATGACCGGGTGGCGTCGATCGGGAAGAACGTGACCTGCAGTCCGTTCTCGTGGGCGTGTTTGGTGGACTCCACCGATGCCGCGATCGCCTTCTCCACGGGCCACCGGTAGGCCTTCTCGATGAGGTGGTGGCTGGCAGGCACCTCCATCACGACGCCTTTGACACCGGTCTCCACGGCGAGGTCGACGTCGGAGATCATGCAGCGGGAGAAAGCGTAGATCTCGGTCGGGAGGTCGAGGGCGACCATGCGCTCGATGGCTTCCCTGTCGGCGGGTGACACGGCGGGAAGGCCCGCTTCGATGCGGTGGATCCCGGCCTCGGCCAGAGCCTCGGCGATCCTCACCTTTTCGTCGGCGGTGAACTCAACCCCGGCTTGCTGCTCGCCGTCACGGAGCGTGACGTCGTGGATCTCAACCTTCTCGGGGATGTTGAAGCCCTGGGTCACCTCCGGTAGGTAGTTCCATGGGCTCGAAAACCATTGGTCGGTCTTCCACGGCGTCTCGGACATGAGTCATCGCTCCCTCTGCGGATTCATCTCGATATTGCATCATATACGATCGTGATCGCGCCGCGTACAGGAGGAACAGTGCCCAACGTCGATTTCCGGTTCCACGACACAGTGGTCGCCGTCACCGGAGCGGCAATTGGCATCGGAAGGGCCGCCGCCCGGGCCTTCGCGGCTGCAGGTGCCGCCGCCTACTTCCTCGACATCGATGAAGTGGCCGGATCGGAGGCGGCCGGAGGAAGCGGCGTATTCGTGAAATGCGACGTCACCGCCCCCGACTCGATCTCGCTCGCCATGTCCCGGATCGAGACAAACCACGGACGGCTGGACGTGCTCGTCAACAACGCCGGCGGCTTCGCGGCCCAGCGCAACACCGAGGATGTCCCGCTCGAGGAGTGGAAACGCATCCTCGACCTCAACCTCACGTCGGTGTTTCTGATGTCGAAGGCGGCCGTGCCGCTGCTGCGCAAGTCGACCGGCGGGCGGATCGTCAATATGGGATCGCTTGCGGGTCAGCTCACCTCGTACCGGACGGCGCCGCCATATGCCTCGGCCAAGGCGGGTGTGCATTCGCTCACCCGGGTCATGGCCTCGGAATTGGCCACCGAAGGTATCACGGTCAACGCCATCGCCCCTTCGGCAGTGCTCACCGAACGTATCGTCGAGTTGCGCGACGAACAAGAACGAGCGGAGACCGCCAGGTCGATTCCCCTGGGCAGGTATCAGACACCCGAGGAGCTGGCGGCCTGGGTGCTGTTCCTGGCTTCGGCCGAAGCGGGGTTCGTGACGGGCCAGACCTTCGGGGTCAACGGCGGAAGGTACATGGGGTGACAGGATCGGTGACTCAGGAGGACTCATGCCCGAGATCGTGAAGTACAACGCCGCTCCTCTTGTGGAGCGGGGAGACGGGATCGTGAGTGTGCAACTGACGCCCGAACCCCTCGACGAACAGGGCTTCATCATGGGGACGACCTTGTTCCCGCCTGGCACCGGATTGGCGCTCCATTGCCACAACACCACCGAGCAGGTCACGCTCCTCGAGGGTTCCGCGCTGGCGGAGGTCGACGGTCGGATCTACGAGGCCGAGCCGTACGACACCACCGACGTACCGG
>JAOUGY010000263.1 GCA_029865445.1 Acidimicrobiia bacterium
GTCCGGCTCGATTCACACCCTCGCACCGGGTGTCCGCCAACTGTACGTATCGCGTCATCCCCCAGTGCGGGGCATACCAGGTGATGCCGTTGTGACTAGACATCGCCGTCGCACCCTCGGCGCATGGGTAGGCTGCCCACCTTTGACCAGGAGACACAGGTGACCGACCGCAAACTCTCGGCCTATCGGGAGAGCATCGACAACATCGACGCCGCTCTGATCTTCCTGCTTGCAGAGCGGTTCAAGATCACGAAGAAGGTGGGCGAGTACAAAGCAGAAGCCGGCCTCCCACCCGCCGACCCCGGTCGGGAAGAAATCCAGATCGCTCGGCTCCGCTCACTCGCAGAGTCGGCGCACCTCGACCCCGAGTTCTCAGAGAAGTTCCTCCGCTTCATCATCGACGAAGTGATCCGCCACCACGAACGGATCGCCGACGACGGGTGAGAGGCTCACCCGCGCCGCCACCATCTGCGTTTCGAAGGCGGTGAGGGAGCGGGCGGTTCCGGCAGGTCGAGATCGTCCAGTTCCATCTCGCGGGCGGTCAGCTCGAGAATCAGTTCGTCGCGCCGTTGGGCGAGGCCCTCGTCGAGGTAGTCGGCGTCGAGCTTGGCCGCCAGTGCTTTGGCGAGCCTGATGTCCAAACCCGCTGCGGCCCGGGCCGCTTCTTCGAGACGCCGGACGTTCATCGACCTCCGTTGTTCGCCCCATCGCTCGCCTTCACGAAGAAACATCTCGGATCGCTGGCGGATGGGCACCGGAAGCACGGATAGGAGTTGTCGCGTCCGGGGATCGTGGGCGAGTTGGGCGAGGGCCCGGAAATCCTGCCGTCCGTTGAGCTCGACGACCCTCACGTTGAGCGTCGTTGCCTCGGCGACCGCGCTTTCGCGAAGTCGTTCGATCCGCTCCTCGGCGTCCTCGCGACGGTCGGCATCGAGGTCTCGGGCGAGTTCGAGGGCACGGCCGAAGTCGTAGGCGGCGAGACTCTCTTCCAGGGGGTCTTCGATCACGCCTGCGAGGATACGGACGGCAAGGGCTTATCTCCAGCTACCGCGGAGATCACCAACTCTGGGTCTGCCATCGGATTGGCAGCGACAGACCGGACCCATCTCTCACCGTCGATCACCGTCCAGGAGAGCCCGATCTCCGGCGCAACCCGACTGACTGTCTCCTCGGGCGATTCGCCCCTCAGACGCCAGCAGACGATGCCGGAACGGGGCGCGGACCTCAACTCGAGATCGGGGTGGTCATCCACCAGCCCGGCGAGCCGATTCGCCAGATCCATACACCGGTCGATCCACGCCACAACCCCGGTCCTCCCGTAGGCCACCAGTGTGGCCATGAGCGCCACGGCCGATGCCCCATGAGACCCCAGTATCCCGACGTTGGGCGAACGCAGGTACGAGGCGCCGAAGCTGATCGACTCGTGGGCTGAACCAGGATCCCGGAACAGCACGAGCGCCGACTCCTTGGGCTGGAACAACCACTTGTGGGCAGAGACAGCGACGCTGTCTGCGTTCTCGATGCCATCGAGGAGGTGACTGTGACGGGGGCTCAGGCGGAGTGGCCCCGACCAGGCAGCGTCCACATGGCGCCACGCGGCTCCGCTCGCGGCATCGAGCGCCTCGATGTCACCCGACGCCGTGGTCCCCGCCGTGATCACGGCAACCGCCGACTCCAGGCCTCCCGGGTCTCGCCAGTCGGTGGTACGGAAGTGGAGCCCGAGGATGTGCGCACTCTTGGCAACGCTGATGTGAGCATCCGGCCCCGCCACAACGGTCGATGCACCGGCTTCACGGGCGGCCCACAGTGCGGTGAGGTTGGCGACCGTCGATCCGGGCACCATATGGCCGCCATTCATGCCGAGCAAAGGCGCAAGCCAGCCAACCACCCGTCGTTCGATCTCTCGGGCGACGGGAGCGGTGTCCTCGTGGAGGAGGTTCTGATTGAGACTGGCCGACCACATCGCCATCACCCAGCTGACCCATGGTGTAGGTGGATCCATGTGGGCAAAGAAGCCTGGCGTCCCGAAACTGCGGGCACCCCCGAGCACCGGCCCGGCGAGGGCTTCCAGCGCGGCGACGCCGCCGACTCCCACCTCCGGCATCTCGACAGGAAGGGCACCGGGCACCGCCCGGTCGGTGAGGAGCTCGACACCACGTCGCAGACCGGCGGGGTCCGGGCGGAAGGCCTCCGCCGTCGACTGCGATCTCGCTTCGCCCTCTCTCACGTCTTCGCCGGCGTGTCGGTCACCGTCGGTCAACGATCCGCCTTGCCTTTCCCGATGAACGTTCGATGGAACCGTGGTCGGCGACCGCCACCGAAGCCGTGATCCCGATCCTGTCCTTGACCCTCCGGGCGAGTTCCGAACCCGCGTCTGCGTCGCCGGCACCGGACCGCTCTACGTGAATCGTCATCTCGTCGAGCCGGTCGGGACGCGTGAGTTCGATGTAGTAATGCGGACTCAGGCCTTCGATCTCGAGGAGGAGTTCCTCGATTTGGCTGGGGAACACGTTCACCCCCCGGATGATCATCATGTCGTCCTTGCGACCGACGACCTTGGCCATGCGTCGCATCGACCGGGCCGTACCGGGCATCAACCTGGTGAGATCGCCGGTTCGGTACCGGATCACCGGCAGGGCTTCTTTCGTCAGTGTGGTGAAGACCAGCTCCCCCTCTTCGCCGTCCGCCAGGACTTCACCGGTCGCCGGGTCGACGATCTCGGGGTAGAAGTGGTCCTCCCACACGTGCAGCCCATCCTTGGATTCCACGCACTCGTTGGCCACGCCCGGACCCATCACTTCGGACAGGCCGTAGATGTCGACCGCATGCATATCGAAGGCCGACTCGATCTCGCGGCGCATGGCATCCGTCCACGGCTCGGCACCGAAGATCCCGGCCTTCAGAGACGTGGATGACGGGTCGATGCCCTGGCGTTCGAACTCATCGAGGATGGCGAGCATGTAGCTGGGGGTGACCATGATGAGGTCGGGCTGGAAGTCGACGAGGAGCGTCACCTGGCGCTCGGTCATTCCCCCCGATACAGGGATCACCGTGCATCCGAGACGTTCGGCGCCGGCATGTGCACCGAGGCCGCCGGTGAACAAGCCATATCCGTAGGCGACGTGGACGGTGTCGCCTCGCCTGCCACCGGATGCGCGGATGGATCGGGCAACCACGTCGGCCCAGACGTCGAGGTCGTGTGCGGTGTACCCCACCACCGTCGCCTTCCCAGTGGTCCCGGACGAGGCATGGATTCTGCGCAGTTCGGACTTGGGCACCGCCATCATCCCGAATGGATAGGTGCGTCGGAGGTGGTCTTTGACCGTGAACGGGAAACGAGCCAGATCCTCGAGTGTCTCGAGATCGGCCGGTGTCACCCGGGCCCCGTCGAAGTGGTCCCTGTAGAACGGAGAGTTGCGGTACGCGTGCTCGAGACTCCACTTCAGACGATCGAGTTGGAGGGAACGGATCTCCGCCAAGGGCGCGGTCTCGATCGGATCGAGGATTGCTGGATCGGGAGTGAGATCTTCCATGTCGGCTCCAGATTTCGGACTGCCGGCCCACGGTACAGGTTGTGATGCACCCCGATGGAAGAGAACTGCAGCGTGTACCGACTGCGTCGTCCTTCGGCCCACTAGGTTTCCTCACGTGCACGAACGCTTCGACGTCTCAGACCCGTCCTTCATCGCCGATCCGTATCCGGTGCTCAACGAGTTGCGAGAGTCGACACCGATCTTCTGGAACGAGGCCAGCGGGCAGTGGGTCATCACCCGATTCGCCGATATCCACGAGACCTTGCGTGATCGCCGTCTCGGAAGGAGTTACAGCCACCGCTACAGCCACGCAGAGCTCGGCAGACCCGATCCGGATCCGCGCTGGCAGCGATTCCACCAGCACGAGCGATGGTCACTGCTCTGCCTGGAGCCGCCGGACCACACCCGTCTGCGCCGGCTCGTATCGAAAGTCTTCACACCCAAGGCGGTCGCCGCCATGCGACCCGAGATAGAGGGATACTCGCGCCGCCTCCTCGAGGGATGCCGCGAGAGGGACACGTTCGACCTGATCGGCGACTACGCCCAGCCCTACTCGGTCGCAGTGATCTGCTCGATGCTGGGGGTACCGATCGCGGACACCAAGAAGTTGCTCGACTGGTCCCACGCCATCGTCAAGATGTATGAGCTGTCGATCTCGGACGAGGTTCGGATGGCGGCCGACACCGCCGCCGGTGAATACATCGAGTACACGCGCCAGCTCATCGAAGACAAGCGAAGGAGCCCCGACGGGCTGCTGGTATCGGAGTTGGTTCAGGTCGAAGATGCCGGCGACGTTCTCACCGAAGAGGAGATCATCTCGACCACGATGGTGCTGCTCGAAGCGGGACACGAGGCAACCGTCAATACCCTCGGCAACGGCGTCCGCGCGCTTCTGAAACACCCCGCCGAGTGGTCTCGGCTCGTGACGGGTGACGTCGACACGAAGACGGCCACCGAGGAACTACTGCGGTGGGATGCGCCCCTCCAATTGTTCGAACGATGGGTCCTGGAAGAAGGCGTGGAGATCGCCGGCCAACCGGTCGCAGTAGGGGAGGAGGTCGCGATGTTGTTCGGGTCAGCCGAGCGCGATCCTCGCCGTTTCGACGATCCTGATCGTTTCGATGTGGGTCGTGGCGATTCCGCCCACGTTGCTTTCGGGGGTGGAATCCACTTCTGTGTCGGCGCCCCGCTGGCACGCCAGGAGATCGACGTCTCGTTACAGGGTCTCGTCGATCTGTTCCCCAAGCTCGCACTCGTCGCCGAACCGCGATATCACCCGACGTTCGTGATCCGGGGACTCGAAGCACTCCACGTCTCCGCCTCTTGATCGGGCTCACCTATCCTCCGCCACATGCAGGTCCATCCGCCATCCGACTCCCGACGCCCCTGGGGTGAATCGGAGACGCCGTACGAGGAGCTGGGGGGCGACCCCGAAGTGCGAAGGCTGGTGGAGCGCTTCTACGACATCGTCGAAGAGACGTCGCCGGTGTTGACGGCCATGTTGCCGGCCGACACCCGGGTGTCGCGCGAGAAGCTGTACGAGTTCCTGAGCGGGTGGATGGGCGGACCGCCCCTCTACTGGGAACGCCGGGGACACCCGGCCCTCCGGATGCGGCACGCGCCGTTCACCATCGATCGGTTCGCGGCCGAGGAGTGGGCCCGATGCATGGCCGAGGCCATCACCGACACCGTGTCCGAACCGGCGCTTGCCGGTTTCCTGTCCACCGAACTCGGCACGGTGGCTCTCCAGTTGCAGAACGCCTGATCCATGGAGTTCTGCACGATCGAAGGCCCCAATCAACGATTCCGCGTCTCGCTCAGAGGAGAAGGCGACCCGGTTGTGCTGCTGCACGGGTTCCCCGACTTCCCGCAATCGTGGGGGCCGACGGCAGACGTCTTGGCGGACCACGGATATCGGGTGATCGTTCCATACCTCCGCGGGTATCACCCGGACACGATCACGCCTGGG
>JAOUGY010000264.1 GCA_029865445.1 Acidimicrobiia bacterium
CCTGGTCCCCGGCCACCGCCGCGTTCACACTGGTGATGGCAGGCGGTGTGAAATCGGTGGTGGCCACCGCCGAGGCATCGACGTAGTGGACGAGCCCGCCCACGGAGTCGAACAGTCGCTGCGTTGGAACCCCCTCATCGACGTACTGGCCGGGAATCAGATTGACCCGCTGGCGACCGGTGACCGGTCCGCCGGCGGTCTCCGGGTTGATCTGGTTGAAGGTGGACAGGGTCGCGAAGTTCGTCGGGAAGATGACTCCCTCCGACTCCACCTCGGGTTCGCGCCCCGCCAGATCTGTGGTGGCAGGACGTCCGAATGCCTGGTCCGTCACCGGGAGGTCGCGACTCTCGAGGTCTGTCAGCAGGACTCCGGTGGCGACGCTGCCCGGCACCGCGACCTCGAGACCGGTCAGGGGCTGGAGTGGCCGCCAGTGCAAGAACTGGGCGCCGTCCTCCGCCACGAAGAACGTCCCATCGCCGGTGTTGACCTGATCGAACGTCGGCGTGACCGTGAAGGCCGCGGCGTCAAGGCCTGTCACGGGTTCGGTCCCGATCGGCCCGGTTTCCGAACCCGGTACGGTCGCCGACCCTGGGCCTGCGATCTGCCAGAACGGCAGACCGTAGAGCGTGGCTTCTTCGATCGCTTTCAGGTCATAGACCCCATAGAGACCGGCGCGACCGAACTGGTCCTGTTTGGCGTCCGCCAATGCTTGGCCGATCGTGTACCTGCCATCGAGGCGTTCCGCGAGGTTCGCCACGATCTTCTCGGTGAGTGCCACCGTGGAGCTGTCGCCATAGCCGTAGCCGGTGTTCCCGATGTAGATCGCCTCGAATCCCGTGTAGACCTCCGCCCAGTCGGTGGGGTTGGCGACGAACCCTGCGGTCCCGTCCACGTTGAGGCCGGTGTGACAGCCCATGGTGAACACGATCCGGTTGGCCAGTGCCAGTCCGGTCAGGTCGCCGATGGTGAAGAGGTCGTTCTCGGTGCCCGCCAGGTTCTCTGCCGCGGGCAGACCTCGGTGGTGGTCGTAGTGGGCGTTGGGAGAGGCGATGTCATTGCCCAGACTGAGCTGGTCGACGAGGTTCCGGCGTGTCCAGGTTTCGTTGATGAGGGTGTCGGTCGACGTCAGGAACGACGACAGCGCGTCGTCGACTTCTGCTCCTCCGTCTGAGAGGAAGTCGTAGGCGGCGATCGAGGCCGTTTCCGGGGTCAGGAGTCCGCCGCCGGCCACGAACGCATCGAGAGCCCCCTCGATCTGGTCCGGTGTTTCCACGAGTCGTCCGACCGCGAGGTCGGGGATGTAGGCGAAACGATCCAGCCAGGGAATGGGATCGAGGTCTCCATAGGCTGCATCCGACAGGTAGTGGGCCGTGCTCAATGCGCCGAACAGCGCGTTGTCCTCGAACCCGTCGATGTACGTGGACTCGTTGGCGACCACAGTCGTGTCGGCGACGCGGTGGAACGGGACCACCTCGTCCGATCCGACGATGCTCACATGCCTGAGCGTGGGTGTCGATGCCGCCACATCTTGGACGAAGCCGGCGATCAGTCCGACCACCGAGTTGGCCGCTTCGGGGTCGCATGGGTTGGAGTCCCACGCCGCGAATGCGGCAGCAACGCCGGGGATACCGGCGATGTCGACGACCGCGCCGTTCACGCTGACGCCACCTGCCGAGAACGTCGACACCGACGCGAGTGCTGCGTCCATCGTGGTCGTGTCGCCATGGATGGCGCTCATTCGAGACGGGTTCGTGAGGAACACGGTGTCGGTCCCGGGCGGCACCACCGGTGCGGCGGCGGCAACGAGAGCGGGATACGCCCGTGGTGTGCAGACCGGGACCGGAGCCTCTTCCTGGTATGCCACACGGAGCACGTAGGGGCGTGTGCTGGAGGCACCGTTGTAGCCGGTCACCTCGATGGTGTACTCGGAGATCCCCGACTCGTGCTGCAGGGTGGTCACCGTCTCGTCGGCTGCGCTTCTGTTGGCAGATGAATCGCTCAGCGCAGCCGTCTCGCTCGGGGCAGTGTCCGCCAGCACTTCGGGCGTCAGGTCGGAGTCACCGGTGGTGTCGGCGCCGTCGTCGTCGATGGGAACGCCGCCCAGCGGAATGGTCCGTTCACTACCGGACCCCGAGACCGGGTTGGCGGCGGGCCGGTACATGAAAAGGTCGGTGTCGCCGTCGAGGTTGGAGAGGAAGACGGAGACCCGATATCCAACTCCGGGTGCGGGCACTCTCCAGGCGTCGACGTCCGACCCGTCGGCGACGTGAGACACGTACAGGACATCCCCGGTGGTGGCGGTCCCCACCACGTCGTTCGGCTCGAAGTTCTGCACGATCGACACCGCCTCGGAGGAGGCGATCGCTCCCTTGCCGTCGGACGCTGCGAACCCCACGGTCTGGAGATCGAACCCGGGAACGAGCGCGATCCGCAGCACGTACGTTCCTTCATCCAGCGTGCCCAAACGGAACTGAAGTGTCGTGTCCGAGGCGAGAGGATCGGCGATAGGGGAGGAGGCGTCGTTCAGCTTGGCGAAATCCGACGAACCGTAGAGGTAGAGGAATCCCGGCGGCTTCAAGATGCTGATGGTTGTGTCGGTGCTGGCGGCGCCAACGACCGAGAACGTCACAGTCAGATCGAGTGCTTCCATCGCCGTGGAGCATTGGCGCGCCGTTGGATCGTACCCGCACGCCACGTCCCGGACCTCGATGGTCTCGAGCGGGAACTCCTCCCATGGGAGGTTGGCGCCGAGCAGGGCACCGACGATGAGATCGCCGAGGGTGAGTCCCTCCAGTCCAGGAACTTCTCCGAGGAATGCAAGCGTCAGATGGTCGAGCACGCCTGCCAGCGTCAGCGACGCCACATCACCGGGATCCAGCGCGGCGATGAGCGTTCCGAGCGTTGCGGAGTCGGCGATCGCGCCGAGGGTGGCGGCACCCGAAAGAGTGCCATTCGTGCAGTCTGCAATCGTGCAGTCGACCAGAGCGGTGACGTTCCCGATGGCCCCCAGGGGGATGGCGCCCAGCGGGCTCGCGACGAGATCGATGGCTCCGAGCGGAATCGCCCCGAGGGGGACTCCCGCGATCTGAACGGTGGTGAGGTCGATGGCGCCGAGAGGTATCGCCCCAAGCGGCAACGCCTCGATCGGAATCGCCCCCAAGGGGGTAGCGTTCAGATCCGTTCCGGCGGGTAGCCCGTCGCTCCACTCGCCGAGGGTCGTGTCGGCGTCGCAGGTGGGAAGCCCGGTGGCGGCCGCACACACCTCGGTCACCGTGATTGCCCCCAGCGGGATTGCCCCCAGCGGGATCGCCCCGAGCGGGCTCGTCGTCATGTCGATGGCACCGAGAGGAATGGCCCCGAGAGGCAATCCCTCGAGCGAGATCGCTCCCAGAGGAATGGCTCCGAGCGGGATGGCACCCAGCGGGATGGCGCCCAAGGGAGTCGAGGCCAGACTGGAGTCGCCCAGCAGCGCCAGATAGTCGAGAACGGAGGTGACAAGCGGATCGATCCCCAGATCGGCGCACGATTCGCCGGCCGCAGCCGCGGCGTCGTGGAATGTGCAGAAGTCGCCGCCGACGTCGATCGCTCCCAACGGGATGGCACCCAGCGGCAATCCGGCCAGGGCGGTGGCGTCGAGGTCGATGGCCCCGAGGGGGATGGCGCTGAGAGGGATGGCTCCGAGCGGAATGGCTCCGAGCGGCGCGCCGGCGAGGTCACCGATGGCCCCGAGGGGGATGGCCCCGAGTGGCGACGAGGTCACGTCACCGATCGCACCAAGTGGGATGGCTCCGAGGTCGATCGCCCCGAGCGGGATCGCCCCCAGAGGTATCGCTCCGAGGGGAATCGCACCCAACGGGATCGCACCCAACGGCGAGGCGGTGATCCCGGACCCCGAGGCTTCCACGTCCAGCACGCTGGAAGTGTTCTCGTCGCATCCAACCGCATCGGCCGGGCACGCGAGTCCGAGTTGGGACAGGGTCGCATCACCCAACGCCACGGCGCCGAGTGTGAAATCGCCTACGGGCGTGGTGGCCGGATTCAGGTCGGCGAGCGTCAGTCCTGCCAGGACCTCATCGTCGAGAACCTCGATGGCCTGGGCAAGGGTGACCGTTTGGAGAGGCCGGTTCTCGAGCGGGGTGCCGGCAAGCAAGGCTGCCCAGCCGCCTTCGATGGCGATGTCGGACAGCACCACCGAGCCGACCGACCCGGTCCCGATGGCACCGAGAGGAATGGCACCGAGCGGAATCGCGCCCAGTGGGCTGTCGGTGAGGTCGGCGGCATCGACTTGTACTCCCGCCACGGCCTCGGCGGCGGCGATGAGGCGCTCGGACGGAATGTCGTCGAGCGCCACCCCGAACCCTGTCGGCAGTTCCTGGGTCGAAGGAGTGATCGAGAGGTCCGCGATGGCGCCTGCGGTCATTTCCCAGGTGAGGTACCGGACGATCTCGCCGGTCGGCGCCTGGTTCACGGCGACTCCACCGAGGGCGGTGCTGAACGACGCCGTGACCGAGAAGCCGATCGAACTCCCGACTGGAACGGCGATGTCCTCGGGGTCGCCGGACTCGAGTGGATGCACGATTTCGATCGTCACCGTGCCGTCGTTGGCCACGCCGAACGAGCCGGCCCCGTCCTGGACCGCATCCGGGACGAGTTCGAAGTTCAGGTCTTCGAATCCCCCTTGCGACATGAAGACTGCATCCCCGCTGTCGGGATCGTCGAACTCCACGAGCAGATCGAACCCATCGAAGGTGAGTCGAGATGCAACGAGCGCGAGGTAGAGGTTTTCCGAGTCGTTCATCAAGTACACCGAGCCGATACCGCCGTCGGCTCCGGATGCCACCGCCATGTCGAATCGGGCGGCGGCATCCCACTCGCCGGGGCTCATTGCTCCGTCGACAGAAGCCGTTCCCACGCCGGTGAACGTGTCCGGGGCGGTGACGGTCACGGTGCCGGTGGCCTCGCCTTGACCGTCGCTGATCGTGTACGGGAACTGACCACCTGAAGTTGTCGTGTTGTAGAGGCAGGTGCCCTCTCCACCGTCGCATGACAGGACGACACCGCCGTCGGCCGGACCCGCCTCGATGATGGTGAGTGGACCGTTGCCGGTGTCGTTGGCGAGGGGATCGATGGCAGCCACGGTGTCCACGGCGCTCCCCACGAGGTCGTCGGCCGCCACTGGATCCGAGCCATCGTCGTCGAGGATCGTCACGACGGCCCGGTTGTCGAGGAGAGTTCCGCCTCCGTCGACACCCAGGAGAAACACTTCGAAGCTCTCGTCGGTCTCCGCTTGAGCATCGTCGACGACCGGGATCTCGACGAACGCCTCGTTGGTGTCGCCCTCGATCACAATGACATCCGACGATCCGGCGTAGTCGTCGGGATCGACGGCACTTCCATCGACTGTGACGTAGGTGACGAACGCATCGAGGGGAGTCACGATGTTGCTCGAGATGAAGACGGTGGCGACACCGGCGGCTTCATCGACCTGGTGTCGCC
>JAOUGY010000265.1 GCA_029865445.1 Acidimicrobiia bacterium
CCGCACCGCCTACGCCTTCACGGATCTCCAATCGTTCCTGGACATCTACTACGCCGGCGCCGCCGTCCTCGTGACCGAGGACGACTTCTACGATCTGATGGCGGCCTACCTCGACCGAGCCCACGCCGACGGCGTGAAGCGAGCCGAGGTCTTCTTCGATCCGCAGACGCACACCGAGCGCGGGATCGACTTCTCGGTGTTCATGTCGGGCTTCGGTCGGGCCATCGAGGACGCACAACGATCCACGGGGATCTCGGCGGAGCTCATCATGTGCTTTCTCCGTCACCTACCGGCCGGAGACGCCGAGGAGACGTTCGATCGGGCACGCCCGTGGCTCGATCAGATCCTGGCGGTTGGGCTCGACAGCTCCGAACGCGGCTTTCCTCCCGAGCCGTTCGCACCCGTGTACTCCCAGGCCCGAGCGGCCGGACTGCACGCCGTGGCGCACGCTGCGGAGGAGGGACCGGCATCGTACGTGGTTGCGTCTCTCGACTTGTTGGGCTGTGAGCGCATCGACCACGGCGTCAGAGCGGAGGAGGACCCCGCCGTGCTCGATCGTCTGATACGAGACAGGATCCCGCTCACAGTGTGCCCGCTGTCCAATCTCGCGCTCAAAGGTGTGGATCGACTGGAAGATCACAACCTGGGTCGACTTCTGGCGAAAGGCGTGAGAGTGACCGTCAACTCCGACGACCCCGCGTACTTCGGGGGGTACATCGGAGACAACTACATCGCCATCGCTCGCGCCCTCGACCTCACGTTCGAGGACCTGGCCACCATCGCCCGCAACTCGCTCGACGCGACGTTTGCGGCGCCCGCCGACAAGGAACGCTGGCTTGCAGAACTGGCCGACTTCACCGCCGGCGAAATCACGGCCTGACGGTCGAACCCGTCCGGGCGGCCTCTTCGATCGCCAGAGTGACCGCCAGGGTGTGGCGGGCCTGTACCGGGTCGGCGAGGTTGCATCCTCTGCCCGTCGCCAGATGGTCGAGCCAAGACCTGGTTTCGGCAGCCAGTGGACCAACGAACTCGCCCAACGCCCAATCGCCGGGCGTTCCGCTCGACAAGAACACCGCGTTCACGGTGTGCCCGGGAAGGTACACGTGAGGCACCCCATGATCGCTGTACATCACCTGGTCGGTGTGATCGTCGTCGAGGAGCATCACGCCGTCGGTACCGATCAGTTCCACCCGGGCGGCATGGCCGAGCGCCGGATACTTCTCCGGTAGGACGTAACACACCCCGAGGTTCACGGCCGCTCCGTCGTCATATCGCAGGGTCGCCCAGGTGAGGTCGTCCGTTTCGTACCCGGCCGAAGCGAGGACGCCGCGCCGGCCGGTCGCCGACACCTCGACCACCTGCCGTGGCTCGAAGAACCAGTTCATGAGGTCCACGTAATAGGTCAAGGCGTCCACGACCGGCGTGGCATGCGGGTTCCGACCCAACATCGCCAAGGCCTGGGACCGCGAGTTGTAGACGCGGCCGGCGGCGCCGAGGAGCGACCCCATGCGTCCTTGCACGATCTGTTCTTTCGCCACGTGGTAGCGACGCCGGAAGCGTCTGCTGTATCCGACCCGGAGTTCCGCTGCGGACTCCTGTGTTGCGGCCACGATCCGGTCGGCTTCGGCGAGCGTCAACGCCAGCGGCTTCTCCACCAGCACCGGTTTGCCGAGCGACAAGGCATGGAGCACGGGTTCGGTGTGTTCCCCTTCACTCGTCGCAACGATCACAGCGGTCACATCCGGGTGCTCGACGACCGCCGCGTTCGAATCGGTGGCGAAGTCGGCGCCGACCATGGCGGCCAGCCGATCGGCATTCGCTTGCTCCCTGTCGCCGATGGCCAGGAACGACACCGATGGATGATCGGCCGCGATACGGGACCTCAGCGTTCCGATCCGCCCTGCGCCCACGATACCCAGTCCGATTCTGTTGACATTCTTCATGTGACCGACCTCCGGGTGTGAGGGTACGGCGGCGGGAGTCACCCGCCGCCAAAATCCTCGAGATACTCATCGACGATCGCATCGAGCGATCCGGATCCGGTGATCCCGAGGCTTCGAGCCCGCCGACCATCCACCGACTTGGGCCAGCGATCGACGATGGCCTGGACGAATGGATCGGGAGCCAGGGTCACCGACCCCGCCCCGCGGTGGCGGCGGAGGGTCTCCACCATCTGCTCGACCGTGACGGGGAGAGCGGGCAGCCCGAAAGCACGATCACGCCCCAGTCTGGCCGGATCGACCTCGTGCAACGCCACGAGCGCATCGATCACTGCGCGCACTCCCGTGACCGGCATGACGGTTCCCAACGACACCGGTAGTTCGTAGTCCCGCCCGGCGAGAGGTTCCCGGAAGACGGCACTCGCAAACCCGCTGGCGGCCGCGTTCGGGGGCCCTGGTCTGATGATCACGTGCGGCAGCCGGGCGGTTCTCCCATCGATGAACCCCTTCCTGCTCGCATCGTTGACGATGCCCTCGCCGATGGACTTCGTGACGCCGTAACTGGTCTCCGAGCTGTGTTTGGTGTCATCGCCGACCACCGGTTCGGCACCGCCAAACACGGCGATCGAGCTGGTGAACACGAATCGAGG
Organism: Acidimicrobiia bacterium; assembly: GCA_029865445.1. GTDB lineage: Bacteria > Actinomycetota > Acidimicrobiia > Spongiisociales > ZC4RG35 > JAOUGY01. The sequence continues at coordinate 2,591 of JAOUGY010000265.1, forward strand.
CACCGGCGCGACCTCCCGGCACGCCCGGATCAGGTTGAGGAGTCCGTCGACATTGACACGGTAGGCCAGATCGAAGTCGCGCTCGCCCTCACCGCTCACCACCGAAGCCAGATGGAACACCGACACGGCCGGCCCCGACACGACCGACCTCACCGCCGCGGGGTCGATGATGTCGCCCACCACGACCCCGTCCCCGGCCACATCGAATCGAACGATCTCCTCGATGGGCTCGAGTCCCCGAGGGCCTTGGAGGCCCGGAAGCGAGCCGATTCGTTCCGCGAGGAGCCGGCCGAGGAACCCGGCGCCGCCGGTGATCACCACCTTCATGCGCAACCCATCAACGCCCGGACGAGCGCGGCCAGGTCACCTGGTCCGCCGACGTTGCCGGGGTACACGACCTGGACCAAACCGGGATGACGGCTCGACACATCGTGTCGCCACACGGCAACCCCGGGCTGGACTTGACCCATGACGATTGCGCGTCGCCCACCAAGGCCCGTTGTTGCCACGTCGCTCGAGGTGATCCCTCCTTTCGAAACGAGGAATCCGGGCCTGACGCCCACGCCCCTCACGATCGCCGAGATGCAGCCGGAGACGGCTTTGGCAGTGTCGAGCGACCCGGAAACGAGAGCGCGCGACGTCGAGAGGACCGCTACCGACCCCGCTTCCAGCAGCGCATCGATCTGATCGGCGATGGCGCCGGTGTCGATCCGCCCCGACAGGGCTTCCATCACGTCGACCTCGATGTTCACGACCCCCTCGAGCAAGAGGAGCCGCTCGAGCTGTTCGGTGCTCGTGGCCACATGGCTCCCCACGACGACGAGGCCCCCCGGCCCGTCAACGGTGACCATCGGGTCGAGCAGATCGGAACGCCGGACACCCATGCGCGCCCTGGCAAACGACGCGGCAGTCCGGGCGAGGACCCGCCGGCCCGCGTTCTCCACGATCCTCACTGCGGCGGCCACCGCTTCGACGTGCGCATCGGTCACGGAATCGGCTACCACGGTGGCTCCCACCGGTGCATTGGCGAGAACGTCGGGCGCCCGCCCTGCCGCGATGTCGTCGAGCAGGAGCCGAACGACCTCAGAGGACAGAACGCGACCACCCGTCTTCTCTTCGACCCAGTCGGGAAGGTACGAGCTCGAATACCCGAAGACCGGGTCGCGGGCGAACTCCGTTTCGGCGACCGGCCGGCGCGCCCCGTTCTGGACAAGGTAATGGGTGGAATCCACGGTGATCCTCCCCCCGTCCGGGAAGGCCGGCACGAGCAGCGTCAGGTCGTGGTCGACGCCCAACGCATCGACCTCGGCCGGGAAGTGGCCTCTCAGCGTGGAGTCGCTGCGGCTGACGACGGCAACGTCGACCCCCAGACCGCGGATCTGGTCTCCGATCCGGCCGGCCAGGGCTACGGCCTCGGGCTCCGGCAGCGCCCGCGAGTTCGTGAGCATGAACCAACAGGGAGATCGTTGGCTCTCCTCGCGCAATGACTCATCGTCCCACGTGAGCAGCACTGGGACATCTGCCACGGTCTGGGTTCCCGTCGGGTCGTCGTCGAGCACCACCACCGGTCGTGACGGGAGTTTCAACTGGTCAGCCAACGCGCCAGTACCTCGGCACAGGTCGCCACCTGATCGATTGGGACGAACTCGTCGGCGGCGTGAGCCACCCGCACGTCTCCCGGACCGTACATCACGGTGGGCGTGTTGCCCTGGTTGATGAGGAGACGCATGTCGGCACCGTACGGAACTCCGACCATCTCGGCCCCTACCCCCGTCACAGCCTCGTGGCAGGAGGTGATCGAGCGCGGAAGAGGATGGTCGACCGGGAGTACCGCTGAATCGAACCTCCCGCCCCAGGTCTCGACACCGACCGGAAACCTCGACAGCCACTCGTCCGTGTTCCAGGCTCTCGTGATCGCCTCCAACAGCTCAGCCCCCGCACCGTCACAGTTCTGCCCGAGCCGGACTCCATATCTCCCGTCGGCCTCAACCGAATCCATCACGGTCGAAGCCCAGTTCCCTCCCTCGACCTGGCCGATGATGGTGGGGTACGGGAGTCCGAGCGCAGTCATGAGTGGGTTGGTTTCCGTCTCGTTGCGGATCCGTTCGTCTTCGCGGAGCGCTTCGACCAACACGAACAACTTGTCGAGGGCAGACACCCCTTCCCGCCGAGTCGAGGCATGAGCCGCCCGGCCCGGCACTCGCAACGTGAACGTGATCGCCCCGGCATGCGCCACCACGACATCGAGGTTGGTCGGCTCCGGAATCACGGCCATGTCGGCCACGTAGCCGGCCCGAATAGCCGAAAGCGTTCCGGCGCCACCGTCTTCTTCGGAAGGAACAGCCACCACGAGGACCGTGCCCGTGAGGTCCTGGTCGCGCTCGAACGCCAGTCGGACCGCCTCGAGCATCGCCACGACACCGCCTTTCATGTCGCACGCGCCGCGCCCGTAGAGCCGACCGTCGACGACGGTCGGCTCGAAAGCCGGAGTCGTCCACGTGCTCGCGTCGCCCGGCGGAACCACGTCGACGTGTCCGAGGAGCATTCGCCTCGGTCCGGGGCGTCCGGTGTCATAGCGACCTGCCACCACGATCAGGTCGTCGCGGGGAACCTCGATTCCGGGAAACGCAGGGTCCTGTGCCAAGGAGGCGGGATCGGTCTCGATCCAGTCGACATCGAGCGTCATTTCATCGAGAAGCCCGGCCACGACCTCCTGAATGCGACGTTCGGAACCGGTGACGGAGGGGACGGACACTAATACCGACAGGTCTTCGACGATTCGCTCCCGATCGGCGTGCATGCGCCGCATTCAAACACCCACGATTGGCCGATGACCCGCATCCGGGCGCCGGCGCCAAGCTCGGGTCGTGGTGCTCTGGCGA
>JAOUGY010000266.1 GCA_029865445.1 Acidimicrobiia bacterium
CCGAAGAGACGGCCAAGCCGCCCGAAACAACGGTGCCAACGGAACCTGACAAGACCACCACCACGACGGTCGTCGAGGTCGAGTTCAGTGCCCATGCCAGCTTCGGGATCTGCAGTGAAACGCCTCCGTACGATGTGTATTACGGGACCGGGACCCCGGGGATGGTGGTCGAAGCCGGCTCCGAGTATGGGTCGGGCAGGACCGAGGTCCGGTCGGACGGGACCTGGGAGATGAAGGTCGTCTTTGCGGAGGCGCCGCTCGGTAAGGCCTTCACGGTGAACATCGGGACCTCGAAAGGACACTCCAAGTCCTTCTCGTTCGAATACGTGGGGGAGTAGGTCGGCCACCGGCGGTGGGTCCGGACGGGATTTCTCCCCTTGTCCATCGAACATGTGTTCGATACAGTGACGGGTCCACATGACCGACCGATGGGACCTCTCGACTCGCCTGATCGAGCCAGCACCCGACCTGCTGGTCGCTCAGCCGGGACGAATCGTCGAACTGGCGGGGATGGCCGGCATGGGGCTCACCCGGATCGGGTACCGCATGCTGTCGGAAGCATCGAGGCGTTCACCCATGGCGGTGGTGGATGTCCGAGGTTGGGCGTCTCCCGCCGCGGCGTGGGAGGCGGGTATCGACCGCGACAACCTGGTGATCGTTCGCTGTGCCGAATCATCGACGTGGGGGCAACTGGTTGCGGCGCTGTGTGAAGGGGTACCGACCGTCTACGCCGAAGTCCCCTCGGCCGTCCGCGACCGAGACCTTCGGCGGTTGGCGGCGCTCATCCGGGCCAGACAGGTGCGAGTCGTTCTCAGACCGTTGCGGGGAGAACTCCCGGGAGGGATTGCGCATCTTCGAATTCGAGCCGTCGGAGTGGTGTGGGAAGGAGCGGAGGTGGGCCACGGCAGACTGACTCACCGGCGGTTGGTGTTGGAGGCCTCCGGGAAGGGAGCGGCAGGGATGGTCCGACAGATCGAGGTGGAAGATGCAGGTGAGGACGCTGTGCATGTGGTTTCCGGCGTGGTCTCTCGGGCGTCCGGACGCGCCGGCTGAAGGGGCGGTTCTCGTCGTCGACACGAAAGCCGGGGTGGTGGCATGCTCCGGTGTCGACTCCGACGTCGGTCCCGGTATGCCCCGTCGTCAGGCCGAAGCGTTGTGTCCGGACGCCACTGTCCTCATCCGGGACATCGGAGAGGAGGCACGTAGGTTCGAGCCGGTCGTCTGCCAGGTCGAAGAGCTGATCCCGCGCGTCGAGGTGATCGAGCCCGGAAAACTGTTGATACCGGTGACGGGGGCGGTCAAGTACTACGGGGGAGAACCCGAGGTCGTCGAGTTGCTCCAGGGGAAGATGACGGCTGCCGGTCACGACGTCCGGCTGGGATTGGCCGACGGCCCCTTCGCCGCCGAGTGGGCGGCGCGTATCGCCGAACCGGGCACGCCCCTCGTGATCGAAGACACACGGCGGTTCCTGTCGACGCTGGACGTGGGGACGCTGTCCGGTCACGACGACATCGTGTCGGTGTTCCGCTGGCTGGGAGTGACCACGTTGGGGAGCCTTGCCGACCTGCCGCGGGAGGCGATTGCGTCCCGGTTTGGTGCTGAAGGACTAGACGTTCACAGGCTCGCACACGGCCAGGATCGGGTCGTCGGGCCGAGACCCATCCCACCTGAACTCGCCGTCGAGGCGACCTATGAGGACCCACTCGAATCGCTCGACCAGTTGGCCTTCGCCGCCAAAGCCACTGCTGCGCGCCTGATGGTCGGGCTCCACAGGGAAGGGATGTCCCCGTTCCGGGTGACCACCGAACTCGAAGCAGCCGACGGCACGGTCAGGTCGCGGGTGTGGCGATCGATGAGCCCCTTCTCCGAGTCTGCTCTGGCAGACCGCGTGTGGTGGCAAGCGCGGGCCTGGGTCGATACCGGGGTGATTCCCGGAGGTGTCGTTCGCATCCGGCTCGACCCGTCCGATCTGTCGGGCGCCGGACGACAACTCGGAATGTTCGAAGACGTCATGTCCCAGGTCGAAGCCGAACGCGCCTTCGCCCGAGCCCAGGCCATCGTCGGTCCGGAAGCCGTCCTCCAGGCCCAACCTCAAGGCGGCCGGCTCCCCACCGAACAAGTCGATTGGCGACAGTGGGGTGAACCTGAATCGAAACCAGAGAGATCGACCGATGACCCCTGGCCCGGCGCCACCCCCTCCCCGGCGCCCGCTCTGATCCCACCCCGTCCCACCAGGTTCGAGGTGGAATGGGAAGGGGGGATCCCCACACGTGTGCGCCTGGGAACCCGGTGGGAACCCGTGACGACGTGGGCGGGACCATGGCGACTCACCGGGAGATGGTGGCGTGACGAGGAATCAGTCGATCGGTATCAGATCGTCACGTCGGCGGGCGCCTTCCTCTGCACGGTTGGAAGCGACGGCACCTTCCTCGCAGGAATCTATGACTAGATGATCGTGCAGGGGGAGACCCCCTTTGCGACCCCCCAAAACGCCGGTGGGCAGGTGGGTCGGGCGGCGAGGCGGGTCGCATCACGCGTTTCTCGGCAGGGGGCTGCCCCAAGCGAGGGATGAAGATCAAGGCCCGGCGGTCACAGGCTTCGGTCCTCTCAGCCGGCCCGATCCAGGTCTTCGAGGTGGGAGGCGATGATGTCGCGGACATTGTTTCGAATCGTGGTCACGTCATCCCGTGTCAGGTTCTCGGTCTCGATTGGTGGGTCGATGACCACCGTCACCCTGCCAGGTCGGATCCACGGTTTCGAGGGCTCCCACACCTCCCAGGTCCCGTGCAGCGTCACCGGAAGCACCGGCATGTCCGCGCCGACCGCCATCGAGAAGGCACCTTTCTTGAACGGGCGCAGATGGGCATCCCGGCTCCTCGTGCCTTCGGGGTACACGATGAGGGAATGCCCACGTTCGATGACCACCTGGGCCTGGCGGTTGACGGCTTCGATAGCCGCCGGTCCCCGCACGTGTTGTCGATCGACCTCGACGATCCCGATGCTCCGCATCCCCTGCGCCAGGAGCGGCACCCGAAACAGTTCCTTCTTGGCGAGGAACCGGATCGGCAGCGGAATCGCGGCGAAACAGACCATGATGTCGATGTTCGACAGGTGGTTTGCGACCACTACATAGGACCGGGAAGGGTCGACGTGCTCGACACCGCGAACGTCCAGATCGACACCTGCCGACACCAACCACGCACGGGCCCACCAGGAGGTGACCTTCTCGATCGCCGGGCTCGTTGGCCGGACATGCCCGAGGACAAAGGCGGCAAACGCCGCCACCAGCGTGGCCAGGAACCCGATCACCAGCGTCACCACGGTTCTGGGCAGCGCTCGGAGGTTCCTCATTTGGGCGACCATACCAACAGCCGGGACCGGGATACCGGTCCTCGGCGGTTTAGCCTCGTGTTGCATGGACCATCGAGTAGCCAAGACCGATCTCCGATCGTGGGCGAAGTCGCTGCCGCCGCCGAGCCTCGAGGAGTCGGCTGCGGTGGTGGCCGGCCTCTCCGAGTGGCTCGAAGAGCTGGAGCCCGCGGCGGTGCTGGTTTACGTCTCGATGCCGGGAGAGATACCTGCCGAGGACGTCGTGAACCACGGCGCTCACCACTTCTACACAACCCGCACACCAACAAGTGGATGGCTGACCGTCCACGACTTCAACACTCCCAGGGAACGGCACCGATTCGGATACGAGCAGCCGGCCGAGAACGCTCCCGACGTGGATCCGGCCGTCATCGACGTGGTGTTGGCGCCGGGGCTGTGCTTCGACCGCTCGGGGGTGAGGCTCGGCTGGGGCAAGGGCTACTACGACAATCTGTTCGAGCGAATGCGGTCCGACGTGATGGCGGTGGGCGTGACCCTCGAACGTCGAGTCCTGGCAGCGGTCCCTAGCGAACCGCATGACCACCGTATGGATTACCTCGCTACCGAACACGGAGTGAGAGCGGTATAGCCGGAGGTGGTCGTTCGCCGCCCGCGCTCAGGCGGCTCCACGGCATGTGCGTTTGGCGTTGGACGGGGTCATCCCACCGGAAAGAAGGCCGCAAGTGTCGCCTGGGCGGCGTCGGCCCAGATCGTGTGACCTCTCACATTGGGATGAAACAGGTCGAGGCCGTACATGGAGCGAGTCAGCGGGGATGGACGCACGAGCTTGGCGGCACCGTGGCGATCGGCGACTTCGGCGCTGACGCGGTCGAAGCGTCGGCCCCGATGCGCGACGGCTGCCCGCAGAGGATGGTGGAGCCTGGGGATGGTCCCGAGATCGCCCACACCAGACACGACGACGACTCGATGCACCTCGCAGAGTCGGTAAACGGCCGTGTCGAGCGCCGAGCGGAACCTGGCGATCGATTCGCCTTTCAGCACGTCGTTGGCCCCGATCGACAGGAACGCCACGTCGCTCGGCTCGGTGCAAGCGGCAACGAGCTGATGGGCGACGACGTCCCGGGCCCGGGCCCCTCCTTGCCCGACAGACCGGATCTGAACGGTGCCACCGACACGTCTGGCGAGCTGACGCACCCAGATGTCATCGACGCCGACCAAACCGGTGCCGGTGGTCGTCGAGTCACCCAGAACCGTCCACGTCCTCATCGGGTCCCCACTGCCCACGATTCCGCTCGCATCGAACTCGCGCTGGTCGGGCACGGGGCGGAGGACGGCCACCGCCGCCTGAGCAGCCATCACGCCGATCGACAGCCCGCCGACCTTGGCAACCGTTCTCAGACTCGCCACCATGTCGCCTATCTTGGTCGGGCCGAGCGCCGAACGGAGAACCGTCATGAACCTGGACCTGAACGTCGGATATTGGGGTACGGCGCTGGATCAGTCCTTGTTGGAGCTGGCCGAATCGTGCGGGTATCGGTGCGTTTGGGCGGCGGAGGCGTACGGCTCGGATGCCGTCTCTGTGCTCGCAACGGTGGCCGCCCGTTCCAGCCGACTCGAGATCGGGAGCGCCATCCTCCAAATTCCGGCTCGGACCCCGGCGATGACGGCGATGACCGCGGCGACACTCGACGATCTGGCACCCGGCAGGTTCCGACTCGGGTTGGGTGTCTCCGGACCTCAGGTGGTGGAAGGCTGGCACGGCGTCGGGTACGGCAAACCGTTGCGCCGAACACGAGAGTACGTCGACATAGTCCGGGCCATCCTTGCCCGCGAAGCGCCACTCGAGTATCGGGGGGAGGACTATCGCATTCCTTACGACGGCGCAGATGCAAGCGGGCTCGGCAAGCCGTTGAAGCTGATCGGCCGCCCTCACCCTGACATCCCCGTCTACCTGGCGGCGATCGGTCCCGGCAACGTGGCCCTCACGGCCGAGATCGCTGACGGGTGGCTTCCGGCGTTCTATTCGCCCGAGCGGGCTCCAGAGGTGTTCTCCGAACATCTGCTGCGAGGATTCGAGAGAAGCAACGAGCCCGGCAAGGCGGAGCGGTTCGACGTGGTTGCATCGGTGCAAGCAG
>JAOUGY010000012.1 GCA_029865445.1 Acidimicrobiia bacterium
GTTCCATGCCATCGACACGTGGTCTTCCTGCATACCGGACGTCGGGTAGCTGTCAACGCTGGAAGGCATCGCCAACCGGCGGTTCTCCTCGCAAATGCCTGCCGCCGTGTAATGCCCGATCATCAAGCCGGAGTCGACGCCCGGATCGGCGGCGAGGAACGGCGGCAGTCCGTGATTTCGAGTCTTGTCGAGGACCCGGTCCATCCGGCGCTCCGAGATCATCCCCACGTCGGTGAGGGCGATCGCCATGAAGTCGGCCACGTACCCGAGAGGAGCGCCGTGGAAATTCCCACATGATTCGACCCGTCCGTCGGGCAACACCATCGGGTTGTCGATGGCTGCAGCCAGCTCGTTGTCGACTACGCCGAGCGCATGATCGAGAGTGTCCCGAGCCGCCCCGTGCACCTGCGGAGTGCACCTGATCGAATAGGCATCCTGGACGCGGGGGTCGTCGTGGCGATGGGACGCCACGAGCGGCGAATCTTTCAACAACATGCGAAGGTTCGTCGCCGACACCGCCTGACCTGGCTGAGGTCGGAGTCGTTGAAGGTCATCGGCGAACGCCCGGTCGGTGGCCAGCATGGCTTCGGTGGTGAGTGCGGCGACCGCGTCGGCCGTGTCGAGGAGCATTCGGGCGTCGGTGACCGCCATGCACAACATCCCCAGGATCCCGTCCGTCCCGTTGGTGAGCGCCAGGCCCTCCTTCTCGACCAGCACGATGGGCTCCAGCCCAGCTGCGGCGAGGGCATCACCCGCCACCATCACCGACCCTCCCATCTCGACCTCGCCCTCACCGATGAGAGCGAGCGCCACGTGGGCGAGTGGGGCCAGATCGCCGGACGCACCGAGCGATCCGAACTCGCGCACGACCGGATGAATCCTGTTGTTGAGAAGATCGACGAGCCCCGAGGCCGTGCTCGGCCGTGCCCCCGAGTACCCCATCGCGATCGTCCGCGCCCGGAGCAAGGTCATGGCTCGGACGACCTCGGTCTCGACGGGATCGCCGATGCCGGCGGCATGGGAGCGCACCAGGGCGACCTGGAGCGCGGCTCGCCGTTCCTCGGGGATGGCGACGGTGGCCAGCGCCCCAAAGCCGGTAGACACTCCGTAGGTCGGTTCCCCATGGGCGAGCCCTTCTACTACCGCCCGGGAGGCCGCCATCTTCTCGAAAGCCACGCGGTCGATCTCGACGGTTGCCATGCCGCGGGCGACGGCGACGACATCGTCGATGGAGAGCGGCCCGCCGGTGATGGTGACAGTCATACGAGTTCCTCCACGGATCCGAGATCGGCAGCGGCTTCGATCACCGCCGCCGTCGCACGATCGAGCGCCTTGCCGCGCAAACGTCCCTCCGGCCCGACCACCGCCACCGCGGCGATGGCGTTGCCCGACCGATCGGTGACGGGCGAAGCGATGGCCACGACATCCGCTTCTACCGCACCCGCCACATGCACGGCACTTCCGGCCGAGACCTCGCCCGACAGAGCCAGCCCGACCGCCGTCCCCTGCCGAGGAATGCGGGCGCCAAGCCAACTCACGTGTCGAACCGCCCGCCGGCTCTCGCGTATGGCGACGTACACGGCGTGATCTTCGCCTTCGGGCACGGCGAGATAGGCGCTCTCTTCGGTCGCGCCCTCCAGCGAGTCGAGGACAGGACCTGCGATCTGGGCCAGCCGGGCGGTGGGAGAGGCGTCGAGTGCGGTGAGCGCCAGTCGGTGGAACCGTGGCCCCGCCGAGTAGGTCCCATCTGTCCCGCGCGACACGTAGCCGTCGACCTCGAGGGCCCTGAGATGCCGGAGCGCCGTCGGGGTCGGGACGTCCACGGCCCGCGCAGCCTCGGTCAGGGTGATCGATCCGTGCGAGACCACCGAGTCGAGCAGGGCGAGTGCTCGCTCCACCGATCTCGCCACATGGGTGCCCTGGGTGCTGACTTTCATGGCATGAAATCATATTCCATCTGTTGACAGCCTGTCGAGTTCTCGTGCACACTGGAGTCGACACTGCAACCGGGAGCGAACCGATGTCTTCTCGCACGCTACGAGCACCCACGGGCACAGAGATGTCTTGCCGGGGATGGCCCCAGGAAGCCGCCTTCCGGATGCTCCAGAACAACCTCGATCCGGACGTGGCGGAGCGCCCCGACGACCTCGTGGTGTACGGAGGCACCGGACGGGCAGCCAGGAGCTGGCAAGCCCTCGACGCGATGCTGGCAACCCTCACGAAGCTCGAAGCCGACGAGACGATGCTCGTGCAATCGGGCAAGCCGGTCGGCGTCTTTCGGACCCACGAATGGGCGCCTCGCGTGCTCATCGCCAACTCCAATCTGGTTCCCGACTGGGCGAACTGGGACGAGTTCCGGCGGCTCGAACATCTCGGGCTCACGATGTACGGGCAGATGACAGCCGGTTCGTGGATCTACATCGGCACCCAGGGGATCCTGCAGGGAACGTACGAGTGTTTCGCGGCCATCGCCAGGAAACGGTTCGGAGGAACACTTGCCGGCACGATCACCGTCACGGCCGGGCTGGGCGGCATGGGCGGGGCCCAGCCGCTCGCAGTCACGATGAACGACGGCGTCGCACTCTGCGTCGAGGTGGATCCATGGCGCGTCCAGCGCAGGCTCGAAACCCGATACCTGGACGTGGTTGCCGACAACTACGAACATGCCATCCGGCTGTGCCATGAAGCGAAGGCGGATCGCCGCCCGTTGTCGGTGGGTCTTGTGGGGAATGCGGCCCAAGTCCTCCCCCGGCTCCTCGCCGATGGCTTCGGCGCCGACATCGTCACCGACCAGACGTCGGCGCACGACCCCCTTTCGTACGTGCCTGCAGACGTCACGCCGGAAGCAGCGGAACGCATGGCGCGTGAAAACCCCGACGAGTACGTGCGCAGGGCCCGCGCATCGATGGCGAGTCACGTCGAGGCGATGGTTGGGTTCCTCGACGGCGGCGCCGAGGTCTTCGACTACGGCAACAGCCTTCGGGCCGAGGCCAGACTCGGCGGGTACGAGCGAGCGTTCGACTACCCGGGTTTCCTCCCGGCCTACATCCGGCCCCTGTTCTGCGAAGGCAAGGGCCCATTCCGTTGGGTGGCGCTGTCGGGTGACCCAGCCGATATCGCCGCCACCGACAGAGCTGTTCTGGAGGAGTTTCCCGAGGACGAGGCGCTCCATCGATGGATCGAGATGGCCGGTGAACGGATCGCATTCCAGGGCCTTCCCGCCCGCATCTGCTGGCTGGGATACGGCGAACGGCACCGGCTCGGGCTCCGCTTCAACGAAATGGTCCGGCGCGGGGAGCTGAAGGCACCGATCGTGATAGGGCGCGACCACCTCGATTCCGGCTCGGTGGCATCGCCGTACAGGGAGACCGAAGACATGGCCGATGGGTCGGATGCCATCGCCGACTGGCCTCTCCTCAACGGGTTGATCAACACGGCATCCGGCGCAACCTGGGTCAGCATCCACCACGGGGGCGGAGTGGGGATCGGCCGTTCGATCCACGCCGGTCAGGTCAGCCTGGCCGACGGCACCGACCTGGCGGCGGAGAAGCTGGAACGGGTACTCACGAACGACCCGGGCATGGGCGTCATCCGTCATGTCGACGCCGGGTACGACCTCGCCAAGAACGTCGCGGCAGAACGGGGCGTACGAATACCGATGGTCGAGTCGTGACACCCCCACCCCCCCACCCGGCTCTCGAGGCCGCCACCTGGACATGGAGCCTCCAGAATGTGAGCCGCGGATGACCGTCCGGGCCATCACCACCATCGGGAACCCCGTTCTGAGGCGGCCCACACGGCGAGTGAGCCAGGACGAACTCGCCACCGGCGAGGTTCAGGGCCTCATCGACGACATGATCGAAACGATGCGAGATGCCGCCGGCGCCGGCATCGCCGCCACCCAGGTCGGATCCTCACTGCGGATCACCACCATCGAGGTTTCTTCGAATCGCCGGTACCCGTACAAGCCGCCCATCCCGCTCACAGTGTGCGTGAATCCGACGTGGGAACCACTCGATGACGAGATCGTCGAGATCAACGAGGGCTGCCTGTCGGTCCCACTCCGGGGTTACCTGCGCCGCCACGTGAACATCCGTGTGCGGTACCGGGACCGCCACGGCACCGAGCACATCGAAACCCGGCACGGCCTCACCGCCGGGACGTTCCAGCACGAGATCGACCACCTCGACGGGAAACTCATCGTGGACCGGATCGACCCCAGAACACTGTCGACCTGGGACGAGTACGAAATTCACGAACGGAAACGGTTCGAGGCCCGCATCACCGAATTCACGAAGCGGACATGACCACGTTCTGGTGCGAGTGGGCGTGGCTGGGCGGCGACAGACCCGAACCGGGAGTAGAGATCCTGGTGTCGGGCGACCGCTTCGCCGAGATCGCACACCCGACGGCGCCGCGCCCGGATGCCGTCAGACTCTCCGGCCTGACCGTGCCCGGGATCGCCAACGTCCACAGCCACGCCTTTCACCGGGCCCTCCGCGGCCGCACCCATTCTGGAACGGGTTCCTTCTGGACCTGGCGTGATCGGATGTACGAACTGGCCCTAGACCTGGACCCGGACTCCTACCGGGGTCTGGCGACCCAGGTGTTCCAGGAAATGCTCGCATCCGGATACACCGCAGTCGGAGAGTTTCATTACCTTCATCACCAGCCGGGTGGCGCTGCCTACGCCGATCCGAATGCCATGTCGAGGGCCATCCTCGAAGCGGCTGCCGAGACCGGTATCCGGATCACGCTCCTCGACGCGCTGTACCTGTTCGGGGGGCTGGACCAGGATTACGTGGCACCCCAAGGGGCCCAACGTCGGTACTCCGACGGAAGCGCCGAAGCCTGGACCGAGCGGCTCGACGCCCTCCACGTCGCGTCACCCACCCAGCGGGTCGGTGCCGCCATCCACTCCGTCCGGGCCGTCGATCCCGAGGCGATGGCGATAGTGGGCGACTACGCGCGCCGACGCGCCCTACCGCTTCACATCCATCTGTCGGAACAACCCGCAGAAAACGACCGGTGCCTGGCGGTTCACGGGGTCACCCCGACGATGCTGCTCGACAGCGTGGGCCTGGTGGACGAGAATCTGACGGCGGTCCACGCCACCCACCTCGACGAAGCCGACATCTCCCGCCTGGGCGCCGGGCGAGCCACGGCCTGTTTCTGTCCCACCACCGAACGCGATCTCGCCGACGGTATCGGGCCGAGCGCGGCCCTCGCAGCAGCCGGTGCCCGGCTGTGTGTCGGGAGCGACAGCCACGCCGTCATCGACCCGCTGGAGGAACTCCGGGCGGTGGAACTCAACCAGCGGCTCGCCACCCTGACCCGGGGCAATCACTCGGTCCCCGATCTGCTCACCGCCGGGACCGTCAATGGCTACAGAGCCCTCGGTTGGGATGGCGGCCGGATCGAGCGCGGCAGCCTCGCCGACCTCGTCACAATCTCCATTCGCGAGGACGTGGCACCGGAGCACATCCTGGCCACCGCCATCTTCGCCGGCGCACGATGTGACGTCACCCACACCTTCGTGGGCGGCTCACTGGTGTATCAGAACTCCCAGGGCTGAACCGGCTCGAACCGAGCCTGGAAGAACCGCAGCTTCTCCGGCTCGTAGGTGAAGCGGAGACCGCCGATCGCTTCCCGGTGTTGGAACACCTCGAACACCGACTCGGTCACCACGTCCATGTGGGCCTGGGTGTATACGCGCCGGGGGATGGTGAGCCGCACCAGCTCCAGCTGTGGATAGTGATGATCACCGGTTTCCGGATCGCGGCCAGCCGATACGACACCCCGTTCCATGGACCGCACCCCCGAGTCCAGGTAGATCGCCGCGGCCAAGGCCTGAGCGGGAAACTCGCTCTGCGGGATGTGGCTCATGATCGATCGGGCATCGAGGAACACACCGTGGCCGCCGATCGGGTGTACCACTGGCACGCCCGCTTTGATCAGGTTGTTCCCGAGGTATTCGACCTGACCGACGCGGGCCGCCACGTGGTCATCGGTCGCCACCATCTCCCGGATGCCTCGCGCCAGCGCCTCCATGTCGCGGCCCGACATTCCGCCATAGGTGTGCAGGCCCTCGAATGCCACGAGCAACGCCCGCGCCTCCTGCGCCAACACCGGGTCTCGCAACGCGAGGAAGCCGCCGATGTTCACCAGGTTGTCCTTCTTCGACGAAACGGTGGCTCCATCCGAGTACGAACAGATCTCGGCGAGGATCTCGGCCACCGAGCGTGTCTCGTAGCCGGCCTCGCGCTGTTTGATGAACCAGGCGTTCTCCAGGGCGCGCGTGGCGTCGAGCATCACGAGGATCCCGTGCCGGGAGCACAACTCGAAGGTGGCACGCAGGTTCGCCATCGACATCGGCTGGCCGCCTGCCATGTTGACGTTGGTCTCCACCGAGACGTACGGGATCCGGGCCGCACCGTACGCGTCGATGACTCCTTGGAGTTTGGCGAGATCGACGTTGCCCTTGAACGGATGATCCGACGAGGGGTCGTGAGCTTCATCGATGATCACGTCGACGAAGGTCCCTCCCGCATACTCCTGGTGGAACTTCGTGGTGGTGAAGTACATGTTCCCCGGGATCACGTCGCCGGGTTCGATGAGGATCTGGCTGAGGATGTGCTCGGCGCCCCGGCCCTGATGCGTCGGAATCAGCTCTTCGTATCCGTAGATGTCGCGGACGGCCTCGGTGAGATGGTGAAAGCTCCGGCTCCCCGCGTACGCCTCGTCGCCCACCATCAGTCCGGCCCACTGGTGATCGCTCATGGCCGACGTCCCGGAGTCGGTCAACAGATCGATGTAGACGTCGTCCGACCGAAGCAGGAACGTGTTGTACCCGGCCTCGGCGATCGCTGTGTCCCGCTCGGACCGCGAGGTCATTGCAATCGGCTCGACCATCTTGATCTTCCAGGGCTCGGCCCAACTTCGCTTCGTCATCTCCGTCCTTTCTCACACGAGTTTCAGAGCGGCCTCTATGTCGGCGATGAGATCATCGGGGTGCTCGACTCCAATCGAGAGCCTGACCAGGCCCTCGGTGACGCCGGTGGCTGCCCGCTCGGCGGGGTCGACCCCGGCGTGCGTCATCGTCGCCGGATGCTCGGCGAGCGATTCGGTACCACCGAGGCTCACGGCCAGCTTGATGAGCGTCAGCGAGTCCAGGAATCGAAACGCCTCCTCCTCCCCTCCCTCTATCTCGAAGGAGACCATCGCTCCCGGTCCGAGGCACTGACGCCGGTAGGTCTCATGGTCGCGGTCCCCCGGTTTCAGGAGCCCCAGGTACATCACCCTCCGAACCTTGTCGTGTCGTTCGAGATAAGCGGCCACGATCCGGGCGGTATCGGCTTCACGGTTCATCCGCAGCGAGAGCGTTTCGAGGCTCCGCATGAGAAGCCATCCCGTCCACGGGTCGGCCATCGTGCCGAAGTAGGTGCGGGTGACCGCAACCGGGTCCACCGCGTCGTGGCGGCCGACGATGGCGCCGGCGATGAGGTCGGAGTGACCTCCCAGGTACTTGGTCGCCGAGTAGACCGACAGGTCGGCGCCATGGTCGAGCGGGCGCTGAAAGACCGGACCCAGGAATGTGTTGTCGACGACGACCGGCGGTCGACGGTCGGCCGACCCGAGCTTGGTCGCGAGCATCGACATCAGGTCGATGTCGATGAGGTCATTGGTTGGGTTGGCCGGCGTCTCGACGAAGATCATCCCAACTCGACGCCCCGGCGCCTCGGACTCCAGCTTCGCCTCGATCTCGGGCGCTGTCATACCGGCCCTGAACTCGACCGGCATGACATCGAACTCGGGGAGAGACAGGTTGAGCACGTGGTCGGTGCCCCCGTACACCGGAGCCGAGTGCAGGATGGCGTCCCCGGGGCGCACGAACGTGAACATCGTCGTGACGATGGCGGCCATCCCCGATGAGAAGGTCAGCGCCCGGTCGGCGTCTTCCCACATGGCGAGGCGGTCCTCGAGGATCTCGAGATCCGGGTTGTTGAGCCGTGAATACACGAGTCCGACCGGCTCCCCCGGTCGTGGCTCGCGTTTGCCGTTGGCAATTTCGAAGAATCGTTTGCCGTCGGCGGCGGACTCGAATACGAAGGTCGACGTTTGGAAGATCGGAGACTTGATCGCTCCCTCGGACAGGCGGGGTACGTATCCGTAGCCCATGGCGAGACTCTCAGGATGGAGCTTCCTTCCGTCGACTGCTGTTCGTTCCGTCACGGTTCTCCTGTTGCGGCTCCTAAACACCTTCGTCACCGTCGGCGGTGCCCGGTAGGGCAGAACGCAACACACTGCGCCCCGTTGCTGCAACGCCGTAGGATCCATTCCGAAATGGCTGCGTCGACCGTGATCGACAACATCGGAGCCCTCGTCACGAACGACCCAGAGCGCGAGAGCGGACGGCTCGGTCGGATCGACCGCGCCGCCTTGGTCATCGAGGACGGCACCGTCGTCCACATCGCTCCCGCCGGCACGATCCGCGCCGATCGACGACTGGACGTCGGAGGGCGAGCGGTGCTCCCAGGATTCGTCGACAGCCACACCCACCTGGTCTTCGCCGGCGATCGATCGGCGGAGTTCGCCGCACGGATGGCCGGTGCCCCGTATGCCGCCGGGGGCATCCGGGTGACCACCGATGCCACGCGAAACGCGTCGGAGGATGCACTACGAGAGGCCCTGAACCGGCGCGTCGCCGAGGCCCGGCAGGCAGGCATCACGACGCTCGAGATCAAGTCTGGCTACGGACTGACCACGGAGGACGAAACGCGGATTCTTCGCCTCGCGCGCGAGGCCACGACCGAGACGACGTTCCTGGGTGCCCACGTTGTACCCACCGAGTATTCGAATCGCCCGGACGACTACGTCGATCTGGTGGCCGGCCCGATGATGGATGCCTGCGCCCCCCACGCCCGGTTCGTGGACGTCTTCTGCGAGGAGGGAGCATTCGACGAGGATCAGTCCCGACGAGTCCTCAAAGCCGGGATCGAACACGGACTCCGGGTGAAGGTGCACGGCAACCAACTCGGCTTTGGCCCCGGGGTCGGACTCGCGGTGGAGATGGGAGCGACGTCGGTCGACCACTGCACCCATCTGACCGGCTCCGACATCGAGAGCCTCGCCGGCTCCTCCGTGGTGGCCACCTTCCTCCCCCTCGCCGACTTCTCGACGCGGCAACCGTATCCCGACGCCCGCAAGGTCGTCGACGCCGGGGTCACGGTGGCCGTAGCGACAAACTGCAATCCCGGGTCGAGCTATTCCACCTCGATGAGTTTGTGCATCGCCCTCGCCGTTCGTGACATGCACATGACCATCGATGAAGCCGTGTGGGCCGCCACGGCCGGCGGGGCGGCAGCACTGGGACGATCGGATGTGGGCCGGCTCACCCCGGGCGGTCCGGCCGATCTGGTCGTTCTCGACGCACCATCACACGATCACCTCGTGTACCGGCCCGGCGTTCCCCTCATCCACTCGACCTACGTAGGCGGCCGGCTCGTTCACTCGATCTCACCGGGCCGCTAGCGGACGAGCTGAAACGCACCGCCAGTCCGGATCTGTCCGTTCACGATCAGATCCACCTCGTGCGTGCCCGGGTAATGGATTCGGGTGGTGTGTTGGGCGAGTGAGACCGTGCGGGTGAAAGAGGCCCGCTCCCCCGCACCGATCTCCAACTCCGATCCTTTGAACACCTTGGGGCTGGTCGCACCGCTCGCTTTCACGAAGTGAATCCGGAGGTCGACCAGGAGCCGTTCCGACGATTCGGTGCCGTTGATTGCGGTGACCGTGATCTTGACCTTGCCGCCGATGGCTGCAACCCCGGGCTCGATGTCGACCGCCACCTCGACCGGCGAACCATCCCCGTACCCGAGGAGAGCGAGCGCACCCGGATGACCCGCCTTGACGAGAGTGCGAAGGCCGTGGCGCACCAGCCAACGTCGCCCGTCGGTGGGATCGGCCAGGAGGCGACCACACAGGCCGACGACCACCTCGGGATGGTCCTTGGAGATGTCGTTGAGGTTGTTGGCCACCGAGCGCCGCACGTACAACTCGGGGTCATCGACCAGGAGTTCCAACAACGCCAGCACCGGTGTCGGGTCGTCCACGAACGCTCTGATCCGAGGCGCCCACGGCAGGCGCGGCCTGGTTCCCTCCGACACGAGCCGCCGAACGTGGACGTTGGGGTCCCGAGCCCATTCGGTCAGTCGCCCCAGCGTCTCCACCGGATAGCGCTCGATGAACGCCCGGATGCTGCACTCGGCAGTGAAGCGCTTGGTGAGCTCGTATTGAGCGAGCATCGAGGCCTCGAAGTGATCGAGGCCGTGATCGGCAACGAAGAAGACGAACGGCAGGTACACGAACCCATCCATGCCTTCGATGGCGTCGCCGTCGATCGGAGCGCCCAGGGCTTCCACGATGACGGCGAGCGCGGTTTCGACGTCGTTTGGCAGGTGCCGGGCGAGCATCGTCGAGATGTGGCGAGCACGCTCGGTCAACGACAGTGGCTCGAACCCCTCGAGCGCATCAGTGATGAAGGCCATCGCGTCGAATCCGGGCGCATCGACGAGCATCCCGGCTATGCGCTCGACAACCGGCCTCGCAAAGCTGTTCTTGAGCGGTTCCGCCACATCGTCGACGCTACCCCGGACCGAGGCTCCCCGGGACAGATTGGCCCCGGGTCATCCCGGGGCCAATCAAGGTGTCCTCTACCCGGGGTTTCCAGCCACGAGTTTGTGGACGGTGCCTCCGGTGCCCGCCGGGGCAAAGTTGTCGCTGGTGAGCACGTAGATCTCACCGGCGGCGTCCTGTCCGAACCCCATGAGGTACCGACCGAGAGAACCGGACCCGGGCACGAGCTCCAAGATGGTCTTGCCCTTGCCGAGATGGAACAGCCGTCCGTTGGCCGGGGCGAACCCGTTCGAGAAGTCCCCGAAGACGTAGCTACCACGAAGCCGTTTGATGTCCCGACCGCGATAGACGAATCCTCCGGTGATGGAGATTCCCTCGTCGTGGTCGTACTCGGCGATGGGATCGACGAGTCCCTTGACCTTCTCCTGCACCGTCGTGAATCCGGGCTCGTCACCGTTCATGTTGAAGAGGAAGGACCCCTCCTTCACGGGCCATCCATAGTTGGCGCCTTTGCGGAGGATGTTCACCTCTTCGATGTCGTTCTGGCCTACGTCGGCCACGTAGATCCTCCCGGTTCGCTGGTCCACCGAGATCCGGAACGGGTTGCGGAATCCGTAGGCGTAGATCTCATCAGCTCCCGGTTTCCCCACGAACGGGTTCGAACGGGGGATGCCATAGTTCCCATTGGCCGAGTTCTCGCCTCGGGGATCGATGCGCAGGATCTTGCCGAGCACATTGCCTTCGGCAAGGCTCTGGCCGTTGCCGCCGTCGACGTGACCCGCACCCTGATCGTCGGCCGAGCCGCCGTCACCCACTGCGACGTAGAGCTTCCCATCCCTGCCGAAGACGATGGCGCCTGCATTGTGATTGAACTGAGGTTCGTCGATCCGCAGCAGCACACGAGTGCTCGCCGGGTCCACGACCGATTCGGGGTTCCTCGGGTTCTTCACCTTCCATTCCCGAAGCACACCTTGGTGGTTGGCCACTTCACCGTCGCCGAGTGTGGAGAAGTCCGCGGGTGCGGCCACAGGTTCGGACGAGTACGTGTACACCAGGCCATTCCGCCGGTAGTCCGGATGGAACGCCAGGCCCAGAAGCCCTCGCTCATCGAAAGTCCCGGGACCGAAGGCACCGAGGGGCACGAGCAGGTCTTGCCCGGTGACACCGATGTCCAGGAACAACAGGCGATCGGGGACCTTTTCCGACCCGCCGATGTCGAGAGCGACCACCGTTCCGTTCTGATCCACCACGAACAGTCGGTGCCGGTCGCCTTGCGGGCTCGTCGCCCACAGCGGTGTCGTGAATCCGTCGGCCACGAGTTCGAGATCGACCGAGACAGGGCTCGAAGCGATCGGTTCGGAGATCACATCCTCGTGGACGGCGACGGCCGGCGCCGCCATCGAGAGGACGATGAGGGTCGTGGTCGCAAGGACCATGGAACGCAGACGCATAGGACTCTCCCCTTGTTTCGCTGCTGGGAGCAGTACGCAGCCGCAGCGACGTCCGGTTCGCATCAGATCCGCGGGCTGTGGACTTCGCTCAGCGAAGTCTGCTACCCAGGGTTCTGGGCCGGGGAGTTGCGGTCGAGGAGGCGGGGGAGGTTGACGGCCTTGTCCTCCTCGGGGGACACCACGGAGTTGGTGCGGTACGCCAGAAACAGGACCACGCCCAGCAGGGCAGCGCCCAGACCGGAGAGCTGATTCCACGTGTACGAGCCGATGGTGGCGTCGCCATTGCCGAACCGAAGGAAATCGAGCACGAATCGCTGCAGCCCGTACCAGACGATCCATAGAGCGAAGAGCTGCCCGTACCGCAGCCGGACAGACCTGGCCACCACGAAGAGTGCACCAAGCAACAACACTGCGCCGAGCATGTCATACGCAGCTACGTGGTGGTAGATGCCGGGCGCAGTCGATCCCGGGATCGGGCACAAGCCCCCGTCGAGGGCCTCGACCAAAGCGCATTCCAGCCCGTCGTGTTGGGGTGCGACGTCGTAACCGGCCTTGATTCCGTAACCCCAGGCCACGCTCGTCGCCGATCCCAGATGCTCCACGATCGCCAGATCGCCGACCCTCCCCACGATGGTTCCCACGGCCAGCCCGTACGCCGACGCGTCGAAGGTCGCGTGACGGGGTAGACCCACTTTCCGCATGCGCCACCAGGCGGCGAGGATTCCTCCGGCGAACCCGCCCATGATCGAAAAATTGCCGCCGAGCGGGCTCAACGCCTCGCCCAAGCCGGCACCGCCTGCGAGTTGGGCAGGGCTCGTGAAATACCTCGCCCCGAGGATCGCCCCCACGATGGCCCAACTCAGGACCGACTGGTAGGCGAGGGCGTCGTAGCCCCGCCGATCCAATTCCCGAGTGGCGACCCATCCACCGGCGATGAATCCGATAGCCGCAAACAGTCCGTGGAGCGAGAATTGGAGTGGTCCGATGTCCCAGATGGGGATCGGCGGATACGAGATCGACGCCAGCACGGGTCAGAGGCTACCGGCCAAGACAGGAAACCCGCCACCGGGCCTCGGTTCACGTCCCCGCACGGTCATGCCACCGCCCGTACGGTCTGGCACCGCTGAGTCAACGCTCCAACGCGTAGCCCGCGTCGACCCACGACACGACGCCACCGGACAGCTCGCTCACGTTGGAGAAACCGAGGTCGCGCATCATGTCCAAGGTCTGACCACTGCGATTGCCGGATCGGCAGTAGAGGACGTACGGCACATCGGGGTCGAGCCCGGCCAGCTGATCGGCGAAATCCGCGGCATAGAAGTCCACGTTCACGGCCGAGGCGAGGTGGCCTTCGGCGAACTCCTCGGGGGTACGCACGTCGAGCACGACCAGGTCGGGCGGCGGCGCGTCGAGGATCTCGAGGATCTGACCGGCCGGGACCGTCTCGAGATCGCCGGCGGTGGCGGTGCCGGATCCGCAGGCGGTGATGAACGCCAACAACAGGATGGATAGATATGCGAGTCTGCGCATATCTATCACTCTACACGATGCGGTCCACCAACATCGCGCCGAACAGAACGGCTAGATAGAGCGTCGAGTAGCCGAAGAGGGCCATCGCCCGCGACGGGTCGAACAGCACCCGGAAAGAGGCGACGACGAACCAGCCTCCGAGCACGATGGCCGACAGCATGTAGATCCAGCCCATTCCGGCTGCCGGGACGAGCGCCAGCGAGAAGAGAACCGTCAACCCGGCGTATACGAGCATTTGGCGGGTGGTGGCAGCTACTCCCCGTACCGACGGCATCATCGGGACACCGGCCTCGGCATAATCGTCCTTGTAGCGGATGGCCAGCGCCCAGAAATGAGGCGGAGTCCAGGCAAAGATGATCGCGAAGAGGATCCAGGCAGGAGCGGCTAGAGACCCGGTAACTGCCGCCCAACCCACGAGAACCGGGGCCGCGCCGGCGGCGCCGCCGATGACGATGTTCTGATCGGTGGATCGCTTGAGGATCCTGGTGTACACCAGAACGTAGAAGAGAAGCGCCGCCGTCGACCACATGGCGGCAATCAAGTTGGCGAAGGCCCACAACCAGACGAACCCGGCAACCCCCAGCGCGATCCCGAACGCACGTGCCCTCTCCGGCGGCACCCGATGCTGGGGCAAGGGGCGCTGGGACGTACGACGCATGATCTCATCGATGTCTCGGTCGTGATAGTTGTTGAGGGCGTTGGCTCCACCCGCCGACAGGGTGCCACCGATCAAGGTCGCCACGACGAGCCAGGTATCGGGCCAACCGGCGCCGGCAACCGCCATGGCGGGGACCGTCGTGATCAACAACAACTCCACGATGCGGGGTTTCGTGAGCGCGACATAGGCCCCGATCGTGGACCACAACCCGCCGGATGCGGATGTCGAAACCGTCGAAGGGGCCGAGCTCATCATGAGCAGGATACCTGGGCCCGGCGGCGACCCCACCGGCCCCCTCGATCCTCGAGGTGCCGGAGAATGGGGCCATTGAGGGGAGCGACCTACCTCCACCCCCGAGGTAGCCTCCACCCGATGCGTCGTTTTGCCTTGCTGCTCGCCATGGTCGTGGCTGCGGTCGCCTGTGGCGGCGGGAACGAGGATGCCGCCACGGGAGTCGACTTCAGAGAGGCGTTGACCGTCGTCGCCAGTTCGCCCGGTTCGCTCGGTGTCGGCTCACAGCGGGTGCTCATGGTGGTGGCCTCCCCCGACGGGAATCTGCTCGGAAGTCCCGACGAGGAGACCACCGTGCGGTTCGAGATCGAGGGGGAAGTCTGGGACGGCGTCGCCACCGATTGGGTTTGGGGTATCGAAGGCGTCCGCGGGTTCTACGTCGCCACGTTCGACTTCCCGCGGGCCGGTGTCTGGTCGGCGACGATATCCAACTCGGGGTCCTCGGCGCAGACGTCCACGTTCCAGGTCCAGGAGGATCCCGTCGTACCCGAGGTCGGAGAGTCCGCTCCGCCCTCTCAGACGCTGACGGCCGCCGACGCCCCACTCTCCGAGATCTCCACCGATCCCGAACCCGATCCCCGCCTCTACGAGATCAGCATTGCGGACGCGGTCGAAAGCGGACAACCCAGCGTCATCGTGTTCGCCACGCCGGCCTTCTGCACCACCGCGATCTGCGGACCGACGCTCGAAGTGGTCAAGGCCGTTGCGCAGGACCACGAGAAGGTCCATTTCATACACGTCGAGGTCTACGAGAATGTTGATGACCCCGGCGGCGAACTCGTGGAGGTCGACGCCATCGGCGAGTGGGGTCTGCTCACCGAGCCCTGGGTTTTCGTGATCGACGCCAACGGGGTTGTCTCAGCCCGCTACGAGGGCACGGTCGGAGCGGCCGAACTCGAAGACGCACTCGACGCACTCGACGCCTGACGGCTCAACGCGTAACAGGGACGACCGTTGCCCGAGGTGGTTGGCCTCCGGCCGATCCGATCCGTATAGTGCCCGGTCATGGTCCGACCCCGTGCCAAGTTGCGTTTTCCCTGGTCAACGGGCCGTGCGCGTCTCCTACCGCTCGCGGTGCTTGCGCTGGCATTGACCTCGTGCTCGTTCATCGAGATCGACTCACCGCTCACCATCTTCGAGCCGGCGGGGCCGTTCGCCGAACGCATCGACGGGCTGTTCTGGCCGGTCTTCTGGACCGCCGTGGTCGTCTTCTTCCTGGTCCAAGGCGCGATCCTGTTCGCCGTATTCGCCTTCCGTGATCGCCCCGGCCGCAAAGAGCCAAAGCAGACTCACGGAAACGCCGCCCTCGAGATCACGTGGACGGTGATACCGACACTCATCCTCGCCGTGCTGGCGGTCCCCACGGTCCAGGCGGTCTTCGACCTCACCAAGTGCGGCGACGACGCCATGGTCATCGAGGTCATAGGACACCAGTGGTGGTTCGAGTACGTCTACCCCGAGCACGGAGGAATCACCACGGCCAACGTCCTCGTCATGCCCGAGGATCAAGAGGTGTGCGCCACGATGACCTCCGAGGACGTGATGCACAACTTCTGGATTCCGGCCCTCAACGGCAAGCGGTACCTGGTCCCGGGCCAGACGACCATCCTCAGGCTCCAGGCGGACGAGCCGGGCGAGTATTGGGGTCACTGCGCCGAATTCTGCGGATTGTCGCATTCGCTGATGCGGGCACGGGCACAAGTGGTCACGGCCGAGGAATTCGACGCCTGGATAGCAGCCCAGAGCCAACCTGCCGAGGTCCCAGCGGAGGGAACGCCGGAATGGGAGGGGCTCCAGGTGTTCTTGAACAAAGGATGCACGGCGTGCCACGCAGTGGACTTCGCCGACGGAAGCGGCGTCGATGATGTGGTCCGGGCCCGAGGAACATTCCGAGGGCCGAACCTCACCCATTTTGCGTCTCGGCATGTCTTCGCCGGGGCCTACCTCCCTTCCGAGGACATCGGATACGACGAAGCCCTGACCGAATGGCTCGCCAATCCGCCCTTGGTGAAGCCGGGCTCGTTCATGCCCGACCTGGGGCTCACGGGCGAGGAGATCTCGGACCTGATCGCATGGCTCAAGAGCAACACGTGACCTACCGGAGGATGACACGATGACCGCCACGGCCTCCCGCCCGGCCGCCACGATCTTCCGCCGCCCGGCGGCGACGACCGGGTTCTGGTCGTGGATCACCACAGTCGATCACAAGAAGATCGGCGTCATGTACGGGTACACGGCGTTCACCTTCTTCCTCTTCGGCGGCATCGAGGCCCTCCTCATCCGGGTGCAGCTGGCCGGGCCGAACGGGGATTTCCTGACGGCGGCCGAGTACAACGCACTGTTCACCACCCACGCCGTCACCATGGTCTTCCTTTTCGTGATGCCGGCGGCGGCCGCGTTCATGAACTACCTGCTCCCTTTGATGATCGGAGCCCGAGACGTTGCGTTCCCCCGCATGAACGCCCTGTCGTTCTGGATCTTCCTGATGGGCGGCCTCTTCCTCTACTCGGTGATCTTCTTCTCCGACCCCCAGGCCCCGCTCGGAATCGCCGACGCAACCGGCACCACGGTTGCCGGCAACCTCGACCCGTCCTACAACACGCTGCTGGGCGGCCTACCCGACGGCGGCTGGTTCCTGTATCAACCGAACGCCGGGCCGAGTTACTCGCCTGGCCTGGCGATCGACTTCGCTGCTCTCGGCCTGCAGATCCTCGGTGTGGCCTCGCTGATCTCCTCCGTGAACTTCATCGTCACCATCTTCAACATGCGCGCACAAGGCATGCGGCTACTTCGGATGCCCGTATTCGTGTGGATGATGCTCGTCGTGGCCTTCCTGCTGCTCTTCTCGCTGCCGATCATCGCCATTGCCTTGTTCATGGTCACATTCGACCGAAGTTTTGGCACGTCGTTCTTCCAGGCCGCCTCGGGCGGCGACCCGATCCTGTGGCAACACTTGTTCTGGCTGTTCGGGCACCCCGAGGTCTACATCCTCATCCTGCCTGCCATGGGGATCGTTTCCGAAGTGATACCGGTGTTCAGCCGCAAGCCACTCTTCGGCTACGCCGCCATCGTGTTCGCCGGCGCGGGAATCGGCTTCCTCGGATTCGGGGTGTGGGCCCACCACATGTTCGCCTCCGGCATCACGCCTGTCGCCCAGGCCGCATTCGGTCTCGCAACGATGACGATCGCCATTCCCACGGGCATCAAGATCTTCAACTGGTTGGGAACGATGTGGGGCGGGAAGCTCCGTTTCACGACCCCGATGCTGTTCGCCGTCGGTTTCGTGAGCCAGTTCGTCATCGGCGGATTGTCGGGGGTCACCCACGCCATCGTGCCGTCGGACTGGCAGCAGACCGACACCTACTGGATCGTCGGCCACTTCCACTACGTTCTCTTCGGCGGGGCGATCTTCGGGATCTTCGCCGGTCTCTACTACTGGTTCCCCAAGATCACCGGCCGCGTCATGAACGAGACGCTCGGCAAGCTCCACTTCTGGATCCAATTCATCGGATTCAACCTGACCTTCGCTCCCATGCACTGGCTGGGCCTCCAGGGCATGGTGCGGCGCACCTGGCGCTACGCACCCGAGATGAACATGGGACCCTGGAACCTCGCAGCGACCGTCGGTGCCTTCATCATCGCCCTCGCCGTGCTCATCTTCATGGTGAACTGGATCTGGTCGAGACGCAAGGGACAACCCTCCGGCCTCGACCCATGGGACGCTCGCACGATCGAATGGACGATCCCCAACCCGACGCCCGAATACAACTTCGCGTCGAACCCCGTAGTGCACAGCCTGGACGACTTCTGGCACCTCAAGTACTCCGAGGACGATGAGGGGCGCCCGGTGCGCCGACCCGACGCCGACGACCTGGTTGTCCGCCTCGACCACGAAGGACGGAATCCAACCGAGCCCATCCATCTCCCCAACCCTTCCTACTTCCCGTTCATCATGTCGTTGGGTCTCCCGATGATCGGTTACGGCGTGATCTGGCACACGGCGTTGTGGGGGAAGATCCTGATCGGTCTCGGTGCTCTCACCACCATCGGAGGACTCCTCGGTTGGGGCATGGAACCGCTCGAGGAGCCGCACGACGACCACGGTCACGACGGCCACGGCGAACCTGCGATCGCGCACTGAGGAGCCCTGAGATGTCGGATTCAACAATCGAGGTCGAAGTCGACCACCACGGGGAGCACGAATCGACGGGGATCGAGCATCGCAAGCTCGGCATGTGGGTGTTCCTGAGCTCGGAATTCCTCTTCTTCGGGGCCCTCATCTCCAACTACCTGCTGTACGGGGGCCGGGACTTCGACTCCGTGGTGCCGCGGGACATCTACGACATTCCCTTCACCTCGTTCAGCTCGTTCGTGCTGCTCATGAGTTCGCTCACCATGGTGCTCTCCCATGATGCGCTCGCCCGCGACGATCAGCACCAGGCCCGCACCTGGCTCTTCGCCACCGCCGCCCTCGGAACCGTCTTCCTCGGCGGTCAGGTGTTCGAGTTCACCGAGTTCATCGAGGTGTACGGGATGACATTGACGACCAATCCCGCCTCATCGTCGTTCTACCTCCTCACGGGATTCCACGGCGTGCACGTGGCCATCGGGGTGCTGATGCTCTTCTCCTTGTTCGGCATATCCCTTCGCCGCGGTCGCCTCTCGGAACGGCAGGGCCTCAACCTCGAGCTCGTCGGGTTGTACTGGCACTTCGTCGATATCATCTGGATCGTGATCTTCACCCTCGTCTACCTCCTCTCGGCATCATGAGCGAAGCACACTCGGGCGCCCACCCGACTCCCCGCATGTACGTCAAGCTGGCGCTCGTGCTGGCGTTGTTCACGGCAATCGAGATCGCCCTCTTCTATCTCGAGGACACGATCGGAAGGGGCCTCGCGAGGTTCACCCTGATCGGTCTCTCGTTCCTGAAGTTCATCGCCGTGATCGGCTGGTACATGCATCTCCGGTACGAGAAGAGCACGCTGTCGAAGTTCTTCACCGGGGGATTCATCCTGGCGGCCGCGCTCTACGGCGTGGTGCTGGGTTCGTTTGCGCTCACCCTCGCCGCCGGCGGCTGAGCGGTGTTACCCCCGTTCGCCGTCCACTACGACGTGATGGCAGTCCTGGTCGTCTTGGCAGTGGGCTACTGGTGGGCCGAACGCCGGATTCGACCTCTTGCCGACCCATCGGCCGCCCGGGCCACCCGCCCTCAATGGTGGAACTGGTACTCGGGTGTGTTCTTCGTCTGGCTGGCATCGGGGTGGCCGATGCACGACCTCGCCGAAGAGCGGCTCTTCACGGCCCACATGGTGGAGCACATGATCATCGGATACGTGGTTCCACCCTTGCTCCTGTCGGGCATGTCCCGGTGGCTCGCGGACGCCACACTTGGTCGTCTCAGCCGCTTCATCCGACCGATCGCCCACCCGGTGGTCGGGTTCTTCACCTTCAACACGATGCTGGTGGTGGTCCACTGGCCCGACGCCGTCGAGTGGCAGATCCAGGCCGAATTCACCCATCTGTTGTATCACGCAGTGCTGTTCGCCACGGCGATGCTGATGTGGCTTCCGGTGGCCAGCCCGACCCCGGCCATTCCCCGGCTGTCCCAGCCGATGCAGATGCTCTATCTGTTTCTCAACACCCTCATCCCCACCGTCCCGGCCTCGTTCCTCACGTTCAGCTCCACCCCGCTGTACCCGATCTACGGAGACGGGCCGAGCACGTGGGGGCTCACGCTCGTGGCCGATCAAACGATCGCTGGAATCGTGATGAAGCTCGGCGGCGGATTCCTCCTCCTCGGCCGAATCCTCGCCATCTGGATCCGCTACAACAGAGACGAGCGCAAATGGGACGCCATCGAGCGCCGGTTGGCACACGTCGAGCACTCGTAGCGGCCGCCGTCTTCGTCCTGTCCGGATGTGGGTCCGGTGATCAGGGAACCACCGAAGGGCTCGTCGTCGATGTGGTGGGGGATCTGTCGGCAGTAGAGAGCTTCTCGGTGCTCGACGAGAACGGGACCCACATCTACATCCCGTCGGCGGATGGAGATTTTGCCTTCCCGCTCCCCCACCTTCGAGAACACATGATCTCAGGAGAAGCGGTGATCGTGTTCTGGCAGGATCGAGAGGGTGTCCGCTACGCGGTGAAGGTCGATGACGCCGGGTCCTGAGACGAAGCCCTAGAGACGGATGCCGATGGCGGTCTCGCCTTCGGCGTGAGTCGATTCGGTTGTCTCTGCGTGCTCGCCTTCTTCTTCGCCGTGTCCACCGGCACCCGTGGTCTGGAGCACTGCGTAGATCAGCACGACCGCCACACCGATCCCGGCCGCAGCGACCAGCAACTCGTTGAGGCCGACCTTCATGTTGGGGCGGGACGCCGACAGAGCGGCGAATCCGAGGATGCTCCCGGCGATCACGGTTCCCGTGAGCGGCGAGTACGAGGGGAAGCTCAGGAAGACGAAGGCAAAGGCGAGGACCAGCACCGTGATGGCGACGAGCGCCAGCAACGGGAGCGAGAACGCGGCGGCCAGCCTTCCCCGGACGGCGGAGATCTCGACCGCCTCGGTCGGGTCGATTCCGTCGGGGGTGCCGGCGGCCTGAACCAAGACGCCGATGAGCCATCCGCCGGCCAACCACACCACCAGCCCCCATACGATTGCCGGGAGGAGGGGGATCTGCGTCGGGTCGTCTGGCAGTTCGGGTGCGGTACCCAGTCCTGAGATGATCGCACCGGCGAGTGCTCCGACCAGGCCGCCGACCAGGACTCCGATCGCAATTGACGGCAAGGGCGAACCCCGGAGGCGCATGCCACGCCCGCGCCAGGCGGGAATGAGTCTCGTGACGCCGGCAACGAGCGCCCCGATCGCGACCGAGATCAGCATGGCTGCCAGCACGAGGCTGCCGGGATCGACGCCTACCACGGTCTGCAGTTCCTCGGCTTCGCCGGTCACCCCGGCGCGGCCGATCAGGTACTGGCTGGAGAAGACCCACCCGGCAAGGGCCAGCACACCTCCCGTCACAGCACCCACCCGAGCGCCGAGACGAGTCCGAGCGCTCAATGGTGCCGCCACAACCGCTTCCTCGGGTTCTTCTATCACGGCGACAGCCGGCGCGCTCGCCACAGCCGCCACGGTTTCTTGTGCGGCCGGCGCTGCGGGCACGGGTTCTGGAGCCGCGCTCTCCGTGGCCGGAGCCGTGCTCTCGGGGGCGGGAGCCTCGGCGGCTGGAGCGGGGGTGGCGACCGCAGCGGTGACGGCAGTTCCGCCCGCCCACGCCGACAACACGGACTCCACGTCGGAGCCGGAAGCCTTGGCCCGTGCTTCCGCCGACCTCTGAACCAGCGTCTCGGGAACGGACATCGCCTGTGCGGCAGCAGCCAGAAACTCACTCATCGCCGGGTGAGGATAGCGCCCGATCGAGCCGCGCCGGCACCTGCAGCAGGATCACAGCGGTTCTTGACCTTCGGTCTCGTCGATGCCGCTCCGATCCTCATCGTCGAGCTCTTCCATCCTGGTACGCGCCCGTCGCTCGGCGACACGCAGTGCGATCAGGGCGAGCGTTACCGGAATCACGAACAACAAGATGTCATCGACACCGGACCCGTGGGCGAGCACCATCCTCAGCACCATGGGTCAGCCGGCGGACAGGATGACGAGACCGAGACCGGTCAATACGACCATGAGCAGCAACATCGCGTACTGGGACCGCACGGCCGCCATGCCTTTGAAGTCGGCGAGCGCTCGGTCGTGTGCGAGGACCACGCCCGCGATGTGCCCGAGCACGATCACGGCAACCTGGACGTACCAAACCCAGCTCGCCGAGGTCTGGATGAGTGCATACGAGATCGGGCGGTCTGCGGCCCCAAGGAGGTTCCACCCCAATCCGAAAGGATCGGACAGC
>JAOUGY010000267.1 GCA_029865445.1 Acidimicrobiia bacterium
CGAATCGTCTCAGATACGCGAACGCAATGGCCGAGACGCCGAAGAAGACCAACCACTGGGCTATCGGGTCGACGCCGAACCAGGCGAGGATCGCCGCCCCGACCGCGCCTATGGCGATTGGGAGCAGGAAGAATCCCGCCGTGAAGATCTCGGCGATGGCCGCCACAACGGCCAGGATCGTCCAGACCCATCTCCAGACCTCGTTTTCCACGTTGTCACCTCCTCCGGAGATCTGAGTGCCGGCGATGACCCCGGCCACCAGAGCTGCGCCTCCGATCGTGTAGGCCCAGGCAGTCCTCTGCTGCTTGCGCCGGCTGTCGACTCTTCCGCTCGTCACGTCGCTCCACGTCACCGTTGTGGTCGCTTTTCGATATTCGGCCGCCCACGATTCGGCGAATCCGGCCGGGTCGCCGCCGAGGACCTGGTCGGGTGTCCGGTTGTCGGCGGCGGCATCGAGGAGGTGCTGTTCCAACTCGGCCCTCATCTCTTCGATCGCTCGGCGTGGCACCCCGGTTTCTCGCCAGTAGCGCACACAGTCGGCGACGACTCTCGTGATCTCAGCCCGATCAGGCACCGTCTGCTCCTCTCAGCACGTTCTCTACGGCGGCGGCCAGTTGCCGCCATCCTCCCTCCCACTTGGCGAGCGCCGTTGCGCCTTCCTCCGTGAGGCGGTAGTACTTCCGGGCTGGGCCGCCGGAGCTCTCGACCAGATATCCCTGTAGGTAGCCACTCTTCTGTAGCCGGCTGAGTACGGGGTAGATGGTGCCCTCGCTCACGAGGTCGAGCCCTCGATCGGCGAGTTTTCGCACCATCTCGTAGCCGTAGCTCGGTTCTTCGGAGATGACCGCCAACAGGCACATGTCCAGCACGCCCTTGAGAAGCTGGGAGCTTCGGTCCGCAGCGTTGCCAACTACCATGAGATGCAAGATAGCAGGTGTTCCCGAGTAATCAACCCTCGATGGTATGTCCCAGCGGTGAGGTCACTCGATGGACTCTTTGCTCCCGAAGAGCCGGGGCACCAAACTCACGTCATGAGTGACGTCACCCTCACACCGTCCGGGCCACCCGAAACCGTCTTGGAGGACGCGGACCCCGCGATCCTGGCGGCCATCGCCGCGGCCGACTCCGCTGCCCTTCGCGCAGAGGTCGTGGCCGGGAATCCCACCTCCCTCGAGGCTTGGGCGGCACTCGGGGCTGCGGTCGAGGCGCTGGGCGAAGGCGGGCCCGGTTCCTTCGTCGAGGCATATGCCTACTACAGAGTCGGCTACCACCGGGGTCTGGATTTGCTTCGGAAGAGCGGATGGCGGGGGTCCGGATATGTTCGCTGGAGGTACGAGTCCAACCGCGGCTTCCTCGCGTGCCTCGAGGGTCTCATGAGGACGGCCGCGGCGATCGGAGAAGCCGATGAGGAAGAGCGGTGCCGCGAATTCCTGGCGATGCTCGACCCGGAGCGCTTCGGTCAGAACACTGGTTGACTCACCGCATGCTCGAGGTCGCCCGATTCCTCGCTCAACATCCCCCCTTCGCCGGCCTGACGGCAGGGGTCGTGGAACATCTGGCCGGGTCTACGCAGGTGGAGTTCTTTCAACCGGGCGACATGATCCTCGAGGCCGGGGGCGAAGCGGCCGCGTTCGTGTATGTCGTCAGGCGGGGGAGCGTCGACGTGTCGGACGCGGGACGCGTTGTGGACCGACTCGAGGAAGGAGACGTGTTCGGATTCGTCTCGTTGTTCTCCGGTGAACCGCCTTCCCACGATGTCACCGCACACGAGGAGACCATCTGCTATCTCCTGGATCCGGTCGGTGCGCAGGAGGCCTTCGCCGCGCCCGCGGGTCTGTCGTTTCTCAGCACGGTCGGCGAAAGTCACGCAGGACAACGAGCGGTCGGTCTGGACGTGGTCGGCGATCTTCCTCTCGCCGAGTTGCTCGAGTTGGAGGCCGGGTCATCGGCGGGGGACGCCGCCAGGGCAATGACGGCGGCGGGTGTGACCGCCGCCGTGGTGGTCGGCCCCGAGGGTCGCGGAATCGTCACCGATCGCGACATACGCGCCCGGATCGTTGCATCCGGCGTGGATGCCTCCGTCGCCGTGGAGTCGATAGCGAGCTTCCCTCTAGTCGGCGTCGGACATGACGAACCTGTCGATGTTGCTCTCGAGCAGATGCTGTCGATGGGCGTTCACCACCTTGGCGTGGAGCGCGGCGGGGCGATCGTCGGGATACTCTCGGATCTGGACCTCCTACGCCGAGAGCGCCGGGATGCGTTCCTCCTGAGATCGGAGATCGACCGGGCCTCGAGCGTCGCGGACGTCGGTCGTGCCGGGTTGCGGATTCCGCAGGTGGTGGCGCCACTGGTTCGAACAGGCGTCGACGCGCGGCACATTGGTGTGGTCGTGGCCGCACTGACCGACGCCCTCGTCGCCAAACTCCTCGTATTGGCCCAGGCCGACCTCGGACAGACCGAGGCACCTTTCGCCTGGCTTGCGCTCGGGTCGTGTGGCAGGCGCGAGCAGGCTCTATCGACCGATCAGGACCACGCTGTCGTCTTCACCGACGGAGCCGACGAACAGCACTTCGTCCGGTTGGGGCAATTCGTTGCCGACGGACTGGCGCTCGCCGGGATACCAAGGTGTTCGTCACGGGTGATGGCTGCCGAGGAAGGCTGGCACGGCAGCGAGACGTGGTGGCGGATCCGGCTCGCCGATTGGATGAAGGTCGCCGAGCCCAAGGCGACGTTTCTCACCGGCGTGGCGTTCGACGCACGACGGGTGGTCGGAAGCCTCGACGTCACCGATTTGTTCGCGGTGGCGGCGTGGGACGCCCGCCGCTCGCCAAGGTTCCTTCGCCGCCTGGCCCGGCTCGTCGTCGACATGGAGATTCCGGTTGGCTTCCTCGGCGGCCTTGTCACCCACGACGACGGTGAGCGAGATGTGCTCGATGTCAAACACGGCGGTATCCACCCGATCACGGAGATGGCTCGATTGTTTGCGCTGGAGGCCGGTTCTCGCTCGCTGACGACCCCCGGAAGGCTGAGCGATGCGGCAGGCAGCGGCATCATCGACGACGATCGCGCGGCTTCCCTGACCGAAGCGTACGAACTCCTGTCCGACATGCGGCTCGTCCATCAAGTCGATCAGGTCACGAGCGGCATCGCGCCCGACAATCTGATCGACCCAAAGGGGCTGTCTCAGTTCCAGCGCAGGTCACTCCGCGATGCCTTCAGGGTGATCCGGCAGGTACAGAGGGAGTTCGCCGAGAGGACACGCCCTCGGGTCGGTGGGCATTGATGGGGTTGTGGTCCACCAGGCGATTCGTCGCCCTGGACTTCGAGACCACGGGACTCGACGTGCGGCGCGATCACATCATTTCCATCGGAGCGATCCCGATCGAGCAGGGCCGGATTCGGCTCGACAAGAGCCTTTCCATCGTGGTGGATCCAGGTGTCCTGCCTACACCCGCTTCGGTCAGGGTCCACGGCTTGCGGCCGGTCGACGTGACGGACGGAGTCCCGCTGTCCGCGGGAGCAGGGTTGCTCCGGGCGATGATCGGCGCCGACGACTTGGTTGTGTGGACCGCCTGGGTCGAGCGGGCGTTTCTTCGCAAGATGTTCGGGGGCAGCACCCGCCGGTGGGCCCGCCGGCTCGTCGACACCCGACCGCTGGTTGTAGGCATCGAGGAAGCTGACGGGCTGGTGCCGTCGCCCGCGCGCACGGGTGAGTTGGCCGACACTGCTCGTCGCTGGGAGATTCCTCCGGAGCCCGCACACGATGCGCTCGCCGATGCCTTTGTGACGGCCCAGCTGTTTGCCGCCTGCATGACCCGGCTCGGACGTGCACCGGTCGGGCTCACGGAGCGTCGGGGTCGACCGCGCGTCTGAGCTCTTCCAGGTCGGACAGACGGGCGGTCGTCTCGTCCCACCGTGTACGAGCCACTCCGGCGAGCACGGTATCGACCAGCACCATGAGGCTGGTCAACGAGTCCCAGATCGAAGGCACTTCCACGCGGCCCGGAAACACGTGGCGTGCGGAGTGAGCTGCCGGGGAGATCCACTGGTCCGTGAACAACACGATCTGGGCCCCTCGCTGTGCGGCGCGGGCGGCGAAGGCCGTCAGTGAGGGGTCGTACCGCCGAATGTCGAAACAGACGATGCGCGAGTCTCTCGGGACGTCGATGAGTTGGTCGCGGCGGGAGTCGGCGTCCCGCTCGATGTGCCGCACGTTCGGACGCATGAGTTGTAGGTGCGATGCGAGGTGCCGGGCGAGGGCGTCTGTGAACCGGCCGCCGGTCGTGAACACCGGGTGGCGCGGATCGCCGAGCGATTCGATCACCTCTTCGAGTTCTCGTTCCGGTATCGATGCCATCGTCGACTCGATGTTGCCGACGATCGTGCGCGACAGTTCCGTGAGTGGACGCGCTTGGGGAGAGCCGGCCTTGTCGAGAGGCGATTTGAGTTGATCGGCCAGTTCAACGTGCAGTTCCTGCTGGAAACTGGGGTAGTTGGCGAACCCGAGCCGGTCGACGAACCTCAGAACGGTCGGAGAGCTGACGCCGGCCTCGGCCGCGAACTCGGCGACGGTTCGCAGCCCTAGGAGCGGGTATGTCGCGAGGAGTGCCGTGGCCGCCATGCGTTCGGCCCGCGTCATGGTGTCGATCGACTGGTGGACCTTGTCTGCGACCGTCATGACCTTCGAGTCCTCCCTGTATGAAATGGTACAGCGGTCAACGAAATACCGGCTCCGTAACAAAAGTTCCAGAATCGGTGCCATCGGATGGGAACCGGGGCGTATCGTCCAGTCGGCGCTGGATGTTCGGTGCCGGACGGAATCGGAACTGCGAGGCGGGAGGACGGAATGTCTTCGGAGAGAGAGCTTCGGGTAAAGGGCGCGACGTACCAGAACGTCGATGCCAGTTATCTGGAGAAACGTCAGCTTCAGAAGAGTGCAGGCTGGGTGCTGTTGTGGGCACTGGGTGTCGGAGCGGTCATCTCGGGTGACTTCTTCGGGTGGAACTTCGGCCTGGCGGCCGGTGGATTCGGTGGGCTGCTCGTTGCCACCGTGTTCATCGCCGTCATGTACGTGTGCATGGTTCTGGCGATCGCCGAGATGTCGACGGCGCTCCCCACCGCCGGAGGGTTCTACGGGTTCACTCGAAATGCCTTCGGACCCGGCATGGCCTATTTCAATTCGGTCACCGACATGGTCGAGTACGTGATCACGCCCGCTGTCGTGGTCGTGGGGATCTCCGGGTACGCCAACGAGCTGCTCGATCTGAGCGGCATCTTCGGTGATGCCGGGGCGAACATCGTGTGGTGGCTCGTTTTCTACGGGCTGTTCCTGGCCATCAACATCTGGGGTACCGAACTCTCCCTCAAGGTTGCGCTGGTGACGGCTGTGGCGTCGCTCGCCATCCTCGCCATCTTCTACATCGGCGCGCTGGTGTCCGGG